>CALWSX010000166.1 GCA_944384285.1 uncultured Lachnospiraceae bacterium | reverse complement strand
ATTGTGGAAATAGTATAATGCTTTAATAATTTGCATTTCTTTTATCTATCATGGGGTTCAATTTATTTTGAACTCCTATTTTTTATAGTTTTTATAAAATTTGGAGGAAATATGGAAAAATATTTTAATATTGGAAAAATAACAGGAACTCATGGTATAAAAGGCACTATAAAAGTCTTTCCAACTACAGAAGACCCTCATAGATTTGAACTTTTAAAAGAAATTATTATAGAATATGCCGGAAAAAAAGAAATTTACAAAATATCTAAAGTTGCATATCAAAAAAATATGGTTTTACTTAACTTAAAAGGAATAACCGATATTAATGTTGCAGAAAAATTCAAAGGCGGAACAATTTTAATTCCTGACAGCCTTGCTATTCCTTTGGAAGAAGATGAATTTTACACAAGAGATCTTTATGATATGGAAGTTTATACTGATGAGGGAGAATATTTGGGAATAATAACAAATATTTATCAAACAGGCGCAAATGATGTATATGCTGTTACTAACCCGGATAAAGACCCTAAAAAAGAGCTTCTTTTACCGGCTATAAAACAATGTATTTTAAATGTAGATGTAGAAAACAATAAAATGACTGTTTATTTAATGGAGGGCTTAAGAGATTAATATGAATTTTTATGTTCTTACCCTTTTTCCTGAAATGATTGATTGTTTTACAGATATGAGTATTTTAGGCAGAGCCAAAAAAGAAAACCTCATAACTGTAAATACTATAAATATACGTGACTTTGCAAACAACAAGCATAAACACGTTGACGATACACCTTATGGTGGCGGTGCCGGTATGGTTATGCAAGCCCCTCCTATATATGATTCTTATATGAGCATACCGGAAAATATAAGAACCGGTACAAAAGTAATATATCTTTCTCCTCAAGGTTCGCCTTTTACCCAAAAAAAAGCTGAAGAACTTTCAAAAGAGGAAAACCTTATACTTTTATGCGGACATTATGAAGGTATTGATGAAAGAATTATTGAAGAAATAGTTACAGAAGAAATATCTATTGGAGATTTTGTTCTTACGGGCGGAGAACTTGGCGCAAGCATAATAATTGACTCTGTTTCAAGACTTATAAAAGGAGTATTAAACAAAGAAGAATCTTTTACAGACGAAAGCTTTTCAGAAAATCTTCTTGAATACCCTCAATATACAAGACCATACGAATTTATGGGTAAAAAAGTACCAGATGTTTTAATATCCGGTCATCATGCAAATATTGCCAAATGGAGGCGTATGGAATCTATAAAAAGAACTTTTTTTAAAAGACCTGACCTTTTAGAAAAAGCTGAGCTTTCAAAAAAAGAACAAGAATTTCTTAAAAATCTTAAAAATGATACAAACAAACGACAAGAGCCTTAATCCTGTCGTTTTTTTTAATTAATAAATAAAAAATTTTGCTTTCTTTATAAAATCTTTAAAATTTAAGTTTATTCTTTATTTAAAGGTCTAAAAATTCAAATTCCATGTACAACATTTTAAATTTTTAAGGAGGCTTAATAATGAATAAACTTAATAAAATTTTTAAAACTATTTTTATAATCTCATTTTCATGTACAATTTTTGCTGGCTGTACAATTATGCAAAATCAAGTACAAAAATATTCAGAAAACAAAGAAAAATGTATTTTAAATCCCGAAAATATAACAGAATTTGAATATAAAGAAAAAACCTATACAATTCTTAATGAAACCGTTTCTAACAAAGAGCTCGGGAATTGGGTAGGATATATAAGAAAACTTGCAGGAATTGATGAAAACGGGAAAATATTATATGAAGAAAATATTGAAAATTTAACATTTAAAACACTGTCTAAGCTTTACAATAAAAATTTAAATCAGAAATATGTTATACCATTTTTAAATGTATATTCTTATCCTGAATTTTCTGACTGTTTGATAGTAGATGTAAATGGCGGATATCATAAAGCTATTTTAAAAAGTAAACTAACAGACAAAGATACTGTTTTTAGTTTAGATGATTTAAATATATCAAATAATCATTTTGAAATTAATCCAAATAATGCAACAGAATTAATATATAACAATAAAATTTATGAAGTCAGCAATACTGCTTTAAATAAAAATGAACTTGGAAAATATATAGATATAATCGCAAAAGAAGTTACATTTGATGAAAATACAAAACAACCCATTCCAAAAGAAGAGCTTAAAAAAATTGACTGGTATGGAAGATCTTCTGAACAAGTAAGAAAAAGTTTATTTTATATTGATGTATATGAAATTATAGGGAAAGATATAGAAAATTCTGTTGCAGTAAATATAAACAATACTTATTATATTGCAACAGCTAAAGAAAATTGATTTTAATTTATATTTTGCATATATAAATATATTTCACAATTACTTTTTAACAAAGTTATGTTACAATTTTATCAAAAAGGAGAAAGTAATATGGCTAAAATACTTGTAATAGATGATGAAATATCAATTTTAGAACTAATAAAAAATGGACTGCAAAAAGATGGGCATATTGTTTCCTGTTTTAGTTCAGTTAATGATATTTCTTTAAATAAACTTAATATCTATGATTTAATTATATTAGATATAATGATGCCTGAAACAGACGGTTTTTCATTTTGTAAAAAAATAAGATCTGCTGTTGACTGCCCTATTTTATTTTTAAGTGCAAAAACATCAGAAAATGATATCACTTATGGTTTGGGGATTGGCGCTGATGATTTTTTGACAAAACCTTTTCGTATACAAGAACTAAGAGCACGAATAAATGCTCATCTTCGTCGTGAAAAAAGAGAACATCACACATGTATAACATTTGATCACATTAGAATAAATTTAACCTCATAAAAAATTATGGTTGATGAAAGAATAATCTCTTTTACAAAAAGCGAATATCTTATATGCGAATATCTTGCAAAAAATAGAGGTCAGGTATTCTCAAAAGAGCAAATACATGAAGCTATATTTAGTTTCGACAAAGATAGTGATAGCTCTACGATTGCAACTCATATAAAAAACATACGTTTAAAATTTCAGGATTATAATATAACTCCTATTGAAACGGTATGGGGGATTGGATACAAATGGAAATAAAAAAACAATATTCACTAAAAAGAATTTTTTTACAATTTCTCCTGATGCTTTTGGGTGGAATCACTGCAGTTTTTATAATAGCATATTTTATATTAATTATTTCAGTTAATTCAGGAATTGCAACCTTTGCCAACTATTCCGAAATTAAAGCAAAAGAACTTGCCCCAATTTTATATTCTGCTCCTACTTTACATAATATAAAAATACCTGAAGATATTGATTATGTTTTGCTTGATAAAAATTATAGAATTATTGAAAAAACAGTAGATGAAAATGAAATTTCTTCTGTAATAAAATACGCTACAACAGGTACAAACAATAGTTATAATAAAAAATATATGCTTATAACTCGTGAAAACGAATATTTGGTATTACAATATTATATAGGCGCACAGTTTACAAATAAATGGTTAAATTCACACCTTCCCTCACCTGATATATTATTGATTTTAATAATACTTATGGACTGTATTTCTGTGTGTATAATTTTAACCAAAAATTTTTCAAACAAATTAAAAAAAGAGCTTGTTCCTCTTTTTAAAGCTACTAAAAATATATCAAATAAAAATCTTGAATTTGAAATTGGACACTCTAATATAAAAGAATTTGAAGATATTCTTTTGTCATTTTCATCTATGAAAGAAAGTTTAAAAAATTCATTAGAACAACAATGGAAAATTGAAAAAATAAAACAAGACCAAATATCCTCTCTTTCACATGACCTTAAAACACCTCTTACAATAATACAAGGAAATTTAGACCTTTTAAGTGAAACAGATATTAATGAAGAACAAAAAAAATATATAAATTATATTGAAAATAGTTCTTTTCAAATGCAAAAATATATAAAAACTCTTATTGATATTTCAAAAACATCATATAAATATAAACTAAATAAAGAGAATATAGATACTTTGGAATTTTTAAAACAAATAAAAGAAAATACAATTATCCTTTCCAAACAGAAAAACATATATGTAAAAACAGAAAATAAGGAAATCCCAAAAATAATATTTGCAGATAAATTTTTATTGGAAAGAGCTATTATGAATATTATAAATAATGCTATTGATCATTCTCCTTTATCTTCTAATCTATATATTTTTTCATCTGGATATACAGATACTTTTGAAATTAAAATAATAGATGAGGGAAATGGTTTTTTAAAAGAAGATTTTATTCATGCAAAAGAAGAATTTTATATGGCTGATAAAAGTAGGAACTCCAAGAATCATTTTGGTCTTGGGTTATATATAACAGAATGTATAATAAATGAACATAAAGGGAAATTAGAACTTAAAAATTCCATAACTACAGGAGGGGCAGAAGTAATAATAAAATTGCCTATTCTATAAACAAAAATATATTTATTAAAGGGAACATTCTTTTATTTTTATCGTCTATAAATTAAAAGACTTTAAGGAGGATTAAAATATGAAAAAAATATTAAGCATAATACTTACAGGAACTATTTGTTTTTCTGCATTTTCATCAGTTTATGCTGCACCAGTATCAGAAAATCCACATGTTATATGGGGAACAGTAAAGGAATGTACAGAAAACAACGGATCTCTAGAAACTTCTGATCCATTCGATTTTACAGAATATGATTTTAATATAAAAGATTCAACTTTAATCATTGACGCAGCTACAGGAACACCTATTTTATCAGAAAAAGTTATGGAAAATCAGCCTTGCTATGTTTATCCTGATTTTGCATACGAAAATTATACACCAAATGCCCTTGCTGTAATTGCAAACATTCCACAGGATTTTGGCGCTCCTCTTTTCTATACCGTAAAAGATATTAAACAAGAAGGTGAAAATTTAAAAATAAAATTTGTTGAAGATTCAAGAGAATTTACTTTAACTAAAGATACTGTTTTAGACCGTATAGCTCCTTACGGAAATCCTACAATAGACAGTATTCCAACATATGATGAAATTAAAGAAGGAATGAAACTTTTAATTTATACAGGAAAAGATAACGAACTTGAAAAATGTTTTTTAACCCCTCATATGATTTCAGAACCACAGAAAACAGAAAATATTTCTGTAAAAATAAATGGTGAAGCTTTTGAAGGCGATGTTTATATAGCTAACGGTGAAGTTTACCTTCCTTTGAGAAGCATTAGCGAAAAAGCCGGTTTTGAAGTTTCATGGGACAACGATACTCAGACAGCTTTTGTAAAAGTTTCTGAAAATACCGTTTCTTTACCTATAGGAAATGAACACTATAAAATAAATGATACAACTTTTGTTCCTGTATCATTCTTTACAGATATTTTAAACCTTAACATAGAATTTTAATATATAGTTCTAAGACCTTTTTTATAAAAGGTCTTTTTTAAATGCAAAACTTTTAATACATTTTAAAAAAATTTGTAGATTGTAAAATTTTGTGATATACTTTTTCAGTATTTCATAAAAAGGAGCATAATATATGAGTTTTTTAACTATTTTTGCCGTAATTTGTGCCTATATAATAAAAGGAATGTGTGGTTTTGCAAACACTCTTGTTTTTACATCTATCGTGGCTTTTCAACAAAATAATATAAATATTTCACCTGTAGAACTCTTTGTAGGATACCCTTCAAATATGATAATTGCATGGAAAGAAAGAAAAAATTTGTCTCCAAAAATATTTGTGCCTCTTTCTATTCTTGTTATACTTGGTGCAATTCCCGGAACTATATTTCTTAAAGTTGGTAATGCCCAAAACATAAAAATACTTTTTGGTATTATAGTTATAATTGTTGGAATAGACATGTATATTACACAAAAATATAATAAAAAACAGTCTAAAAATCCCCTCTTTCTTGCTTTTATAGGGCTTATATCCGGTGTACTTTGCGGATTATTTGGTGTAAGTGCACTTCTTGCAAGTTATGTAGGAAGAACAACAAATGATACCTCATCATTTAAAGCAAATCTTTGTATGGTATTTTTTGTTGAAAATACATTTAGAACAATTCTTTATTTAATGGCAGGAATAATAACTTTAGACGTACTTAAGAATGCTGCTATGCTTATACCTTTTATGATTATTGGATTATTTACAGGAATGACTCTTTCTAAAAAAATAAATGAAAAAGCAGCAAAAAAATTCATTGTAATAATGTTAATTATTTCCGGTGCTGCTTTAATACTTACAAATTTATAAAAAATTATCCCCAAAGAAAACTTTGGGGATTTTTTATTAAAGCTCTGGATATGCTTTTGCCATAGCAAAAAGCAATCTTTTTGTTGAATCATAATCTTCCGGATTGAAAACACAAGAAGGAGAATGAATATAACGAGTTGGTACTGACATAGAAATTGTACGACAGCCCGAACCTGCTTTACCCATTGCTGTTGCATCAGTAGCCCCTACAACCTGGTTTTTAAGCTGATATGGTATATCTTTTTCCTTACAAAGTTCTTTTGCACACTTAAATAATTCTCGATCAGAAAAGCTTCCTCTGTCTTTAAAAGTAAGTACAGGACCTTTTCCAAGTGCAGAAACACATTTTGAAGGAGATACTCCCGGAACATCAGCAGCAGTAGTACTATCAACTGCAACTGCAATATCAGGATTTACAGAAAAAGCAGCATTACCGGCAGCTCCGCCTATTTCTTCCATAACTGTAAATACAACAGTAATATCATACTCCAAATCTTCCTCCAAAAGTTTAAGAAGAAGTAAACAACCTGTACGGTCATCTAACGCTTTTGCACATATATATTTACCCATTTTTGTAAATTCTGTTCTAAATGCTATATAATCACCAAGTTGTACATATTTTTCTGTTTCTTCACGGCTTTTTGTTCCGATATCTATATAAAGATCACTGAATTTTAAAGTTTCTTCTCTTTCTTCTTTTGTCTGAAGATGAATAGGTTTTGCTCCTACAACACCTTCTTTTCCACTTTCAAGTCTTACAGGTTTCCCTATAACAACTCTTGTATCTATTCCTCCAACAGCTTCAAATTTAATAAGCCCGTTATCCTCGATATGTACAACAATAAATCCTACTTCATCCATATGTGTAGCAAACATAACTTTGTTTTTAGGAGTTTTTTTGCCTTTTTTCTCACAAATTAAATTTCCTCTTGCATCTGTTCTTGCTGTACAATCTTTTGGTAAATGAGATTTAATCCATTCTCTTACTTTATTTTCACAACCGGATATTCCGTCAATTTCACAAAGTTCTTTTAAAAGAGCAAGTTCTTTTATTTCGTCCATATTGATTACCTCCTATCTTGCATATTCTGAAATAGCATAAGATGCTATAAGTTTAGCCGCATTATTAACGTCATCTATAGAAATTGTTTCTATTGGAGTATGCATATATCTAAGTGGAACTGAAACAACACAAGCTTCAATTCCCGCGCCTGCACTTACAATTTTATCAGCGTTTGTACCTGTACTGCCTCCACCCATAACTTCAACTTGGTGAGGTATATTTTTTTCTTTTCCGATTTCTGCAAGTCTTTTTGACATTCTACGGCTCAAAACTGCTCCAATATTAATAATTGGACCTTTATTAAGCTCACAATCACAATATACCCAGCCAAAATGTTTATTAGCTATTTCAGGAGTTGATGCAAAGCTTACATCAACAGCTATAGCTTCGGTTGGGTTTATTTCAAAAGCCGCTGTAGCAGCACCTAAACAACCTGTTTCTTCCTGAGAGCTAAAAACCAAAGTTAAACTAATTGGTGAAAGATTATTTTCTCCCCAATATTTTTTAATTTCTTCCGCTGCTTTTATGATAGCAACACAACAACAACGGTCATCATTTGCTTTGCTTGACACAAGGTTATTTTCCAATTCTGTAAAAGGTCCTACAAAACTGATTTTATCTCCAAGCTCGATAACTTCTTTGGCTTCTTCGCCACTCATACCAATATCTACCCAAATATCTTCTATTTTTGGGTTTTTCTTTTCTCCTGTTTGAATATGAGGAGGGATACTGCCTATAACACCTGGGAAATCTCCTTTTTCACTATGTACAACTACAGGAGATGCCATAACAATACGACGATCTACGCCTCCGCATTGTGCAACTCTAAGGAAACCATTATCTTCTATATGTGTAACTGTTAATCCTATTTCGTCAATATGAGCATCAAGCATTAAATGAGGCGCGCCCTCTTCTCCTTTCATAACTTCACATACTAAAGAATTATGAACGGTTCTTTTGCAAGGTCCTAAATCATTACAAATTTTTTCTGCAACATCTAAGGCTCTATCTTCACTTCCGGCAACACCATTTACCTGGCAAAGCATTTTTAGCATTTGTATTGTTTCCATAAAATCACTCTCTTTCTTAAAATCTTTAGAATTGAATGTTGATTTTTTAATAATAATTTTCATATAAATACTATATTTTTTTATTTTACCACGAATTATAAAAAAGCTCAAATTTTTAGAAATTATGTCGAATTTAGTTTTGTTTGTAATAACTATCCACCCGCATAGCGGGTGGTTTTTCTTTTTCGGGCATAGCCCTAATATTACTAGCTGCGCACATGTGCGCTTTTAATTGGCCTGCCAGCCATGCGTCTATTACTTGCTACCCGTAAACGGGTCTCTTGGATCGAAAATACTTAATTGATCCATTTCCCAATCTTGTTTTATCTGATTCGCTATATAACTCTTAATTTCTGCGGTATTTTTTCCAACCGTGTCCACATAATATCCTTTGCACCAAAATTCTCGGTTTCGATATGCAAATTTCATGTTTCCATATTTTTGAAATATTATTAGGCTACTCTTACCTTTTAAGTATCCCATGAATCCTGAAACACTCATTTTAGGTGGAATGCTTAAAAGTAAATGGATATGGTCTGGACATATTTCTCCTTCTATAATTTCTACTCCTTTCCATTTACACAGCGTCCTTATGATTTCTCGAATATCTTCTCTTTTTTCATTATAAAATACTTTTCTGCGATATTTTGGCGCAAATACAATATGATATTTGCAATTCCATTTTGTATGTGCTAAACTTTTTACGTCAGTATTTTGGTCTTTCATTTTACTGTCCTCCTAATGTGTATTTCTTTGAGTAACTGGCAGGTCACTCTTTTATTATACACATTAGGAGTTATTTTTCGGAATACACCGCTAAAGCTTTACGGAACCACGCGACTATCGCGTGGTTTTCTTTATACAATAAAAAAAAGCAGGGGTCCCCCTGCTTTTTAATAAACATTATAAGTTTTTACAGATATTTTTAATTTTTTCAACAAATTCAGGACGATCAAGAACCGCACCCGGTTCTCTTACGCTTTGAGACTCTACAAATATAATTTCCCATTTCAAATATTCTGCAATACATTCAAATTGTTCTTTTATAAGTCTATATTGAGGTGTGTCAAGAGGAGCTGCACCCATTATAATAAGACCAATTTTTTTATTATATAAAGATTCTTTATTTGAATAAAATTTATCAACAAGAGCTTTAAGCTGCGCTGACATTCCCCAAAAATATACAGGTGTTCCAAAAATAATTGTATCAGCAGCTGCGAGCTTTTCCATAATTTTATTTGTATCATCTTTATGTATACATTTTCCGCCGTTAGTTTTACATAAATCGCAGGCAGCACAACCTTTTACAGTCTTATATGCAACATCTATAATTTCGGCTGTGTTGTCGGTATTTTCTAAAATAGTTCTTGCCATAAGAGTAAGTGTTTTTTTTGTGTTTCCGTTAAGTCTTGGACTTCCATTTAATAATAAAATACTCATAAAAAACCCTCCTTTATATTTAACCATATAAATACCATACCATAATTTTATTTTAAGTATTAAATTTATTTTTGTCAATCTTTGTAAAACACGAAACAATATATCTTGATAGCATATAATACTAATAAACACTTTAAAGTAAGGTGATGTTAAAATGGCTTTGTTGCTTCCTTTTGCTATATCTTTTATTGTTTTCTTTTTTTCAAAACAAATATATTTTAATCAAAAATACATACTTAAACAGCTTATAAAAGGCTTAAGCGGCGGAATTATTATATCTTTAATATGTTTTAAAATTCTTCCTGATATTTTTATACAAACAAATATTTTTATAACAGCAATTTTTACTCTTTTAGGTGTTTTTTTGTCTGTATATTTTGACGGAAACAGAAAAAAAGCATACTCATTAGTATTATTTACAGCTTTTTCACTTGGTGTTATTTCATGTTTTATATTGACGCCTTTTTCTTTAAAAAACTTTTATTATATTATCCTTCCTTTATTGTGTGTATTTAATTTTGGGATAAGATTAAAAGATTTAGAAACTATAAAACATAAAAAATTTAATATTTTTTTCATAGCTTTTTTCTTTGGTTTAGGCTTTTTATTCACTGATAAAGCAATTAACAATTTTTTTCTTTTTAAATATATTGGAGCAATTTTTATAGGAAGCTCTTTATATGATGCATCAGCAGATGTTGTTTTTGAAAATTGTTTTGATATTACCAGTGTTTTTGCATTTATGGGATTTATATTTCAAACCGTTATTCTTTGTTACTTCTAATAAAAAAGGTATTACCTATTTTTTAGGTAATACCTTTTTATTGTATTTTTATTATAAAGAAATGTTTTTTAAAACATCATTATTTATTTCTACTTTTATATCTTTTGACCATTTTTCATACTCACTAGAGAAAAGCTGTTCCTTTTTTGATACTGTATAATTTGATTTTGCTATTGATTTAAGCTCTTCTTCTGAAGCTTCTTTGACATCATCTACTTTAAAAATATAAAATCCATCTACAGCCGAAATAACAGGTGATATCTCATCTTTTTTATAATCAAATACAATATTAAACGCCTGTTCCAACTGTCCTCTGTAAATTTCCATTTTACCGCCTGTTGAAATAGCTTGTTTATCAGTTTCATATTTGTTAAATACTTCAGAAAATTCTGTGCCTGCATTAATTTCAGAAAGGGCTTTATCTGCTTCTTCTTTTGTTGCAGTCTTTATTGATGAAAGATTATAAAGCACATAATCTTTTGAAAGTTCATCTTTGGAATATTTAAAATATTCATTAAAATCATTTTCATCAAGCTTGAAGTTTCCTGTTATATTCTCATAAACCTTATTAAATAACGCTTTTTCTTCTAAAAAGTTTTTAACATCTTCTTCTGTTACGCCTGTATCTTTTCCATTTAATTCTTCATAACTTTCAAAATATGTTTTACTTTCTTCTTCTGCCTGTTTTTTTTCTTCATCAGTAAGAGAAATATTTAATTCGTTAGCTTTTTCTTTTGCTACTTTAATCATTTTAATACCGTTTATAGCAGTCTCTTTAGCCACATCATCAGCTGTTTTTCCACCAAAGTCTGTTTCCCAAATGGTTTCTCCTCCGACACTTTCAAACTGTATTCTTGACTCATTATAATAAAGCTTAAATTCACTTTCTTTTATTTCTGTATCATTTATTTTTAAAACAGTATTTTCTTCTTTCTGGTTTGAACAGGCAGAAAACAACAATATAAAAGATACAAAAATCATAGCAAGTTTCCTTTTATTCATTATTATCTCCCTCCTTTAAATTTTCTATCAAATATTTTGCTTCTTCATATATATCCGGTTTATCTTTTTCTTTAAGTTTTATTGTTATATATGGATTTACAGCAGATGTATAAAAATATTTATTTTTATTTTCAGAAATAAGTTTTGTAAGCTTTAATGGATCAATATTAGGATTACCATTAAATGTAATTATAATATTATACTGTTTTTGTGCTATTGACAATACCCCTAATTCATGTGCTCTTGATTTAAGAAGAACAATATCAAGAAGCATATTAACTGTTTTAGGAATATTACCAAATCTATCCTCTATTTCTTCTTGAACATCATAGTATTCTTCTTTATTTGTTATACGGGATATCTTTTTATAAATTTCAAGTCTTTCCGTTTCATTTTTAATATAATAATCCGGAATATAAGCATTTATATTAAGGTCTATTAATGTTTCAAATACTTCTTCTTCTACAGTACCATTTAACTCTTTTACAGCATCATCTAAAAGCTTACAATACATTTCATACCCTACGCTTTCGATATGCCCATGTTGTTCAACTCCCAAAAGACTACCGGCACCTCTAATTTCAAGGTCTCTCATAGCAACTTTAAAACCTGAACCAAATTCTGTGAATTCTTTTATGGTTTGAAGTCTTTTTTCTGCTATTTCCAAAAGCACCTTATCTTTTCTGTACATAAGGTAAGCATAAGCAACTCTGCTGCTTCTTCCTACCCTGCCTCTTAACTGGTAAAGCTGAGAAAGTCCCATTTTGTCTGCATCTTGAATAATTATTGTGTTTACATTTTGAATATCAAGGCCTGTTTCAATGATTGTTGTACACACAAGAACATCAATTTCGCCTTCTATAAAATCACTCATTATATTTTCAAGCTCTCTTTCGGACATCTGACCATGAGCATAAGCAACAACGGCATTTGGACAAAGAGCACTTATTTTATTGGTCGTTTCTTCTATATTTGTTACCCTGTTATGAAGATAATAAACCTGTCCGCCTCTTGAAATTTCTCTATTAATTGCATCTTTTACGGCTTCAAGGCTTTCTTCCAAAACATATGTCATTACAGGCTGTCTTTCTTCTGGTGGTTCGTCTAAAATACTCATATCTCGTATTCCTGAAAGACTCATATGAAGAGTTCTAGGAATAGGAGTTGCTGTAAGTGCAAGTGCATCAACATTTTCTTTAAGACTTTTAAGTTTTTCTTTATGAGCAACACCAAAACGCTGTTCTTCATCTATAATTATAAGTCCTAAATTTTTAAAAGAAATATCTTTGGAAAGAAGACGGTGTGTACCTATAACTATATCCACAAAACCTTTTTTTATTTCTTCTATGGTTTCTTTTTGTTGTTTTGCTGTACGAAATCTTGATAACAAAGCAACCTCAACAGGATAATTTGCCATTCTTTCTTTAAAATTATTGTAATGCTGTTTTGCAAGAATTGTCGTAGGGACAAGATAAGCAACTTGTTTTCCGTCTTGAACAGCCTTAAAAGCTGCCCTTATCGCAACTTCTGTCTTTCCGTAGCCAACATCTCCGCAAATAAGACGGTCCATAACCTTAGTACTTTCCATATCCTTTTTTACATCTTCAATGGCATTTAACTGGTCATTTGTTTCATTATACGGAAAAGTCTCTTCAAATTCTTGCTGCCAAACATTATCTTTTGAAAATTGGAAACCTTTTGCCGACTGTCTTTTTGCATAAAGCACAACAAGGTCTTTTGCTATCTCGGAAACAGAAGATTTTACTTTTGCTTTAGCTTTAACCCAGTCTTGTCCTCCAAGTTTGTTAAGTTTTGGCTTTACAGAGTCACTTCCTATATATTTTTGGATTACATCCATTTGATTTACAGGTACAAAAAGATTTCCTCCATCTCTATAACTTATTTTAAGATAATCTTTTGTAACTCCACTTGCATTTATTTTTTCAATACCTCTGAAAACACCTATACCATGGTTATCATGTACAACATAATCACCAGGTTTTAAATCTGTAAAACTTTCTATTAATTTTCCTTTTTTCTTTTTTCGTTCTTTTCGTTTTTTAGTCGCTTCACTAAAAATGTCTTTTTCTGAAAAGACAGAAAGTTTTATTTCATCATATTTAAAACCTCGACTAATCTTTCCAAGGCAAATTGTGACTGTTTTTGGAAGCACGCTTTTAAAGTTAAGTTCATTTACAACTGAAGCCTCTATACCTCTTTCGGAAAGCTCCTCCTTAAGTCTTTGACATCTGACATCTGCACCTATATATATTATAGTTTTATAATTTTGTTTCTTTAAATTTTTAATCTCGTCCGCAAAAAGGTCAAGCTGTTGTCTGAATGATGGCTGAAGACCTGTTTTTAAATCTATTATATCCTTAAAATTAAAATCGTAAATTCTAGTTGTAATTGAAGTTAAAACAGCTCTATCAAACTTTTCTGAAAACTTAACTATGTTTTCATAATCATAAACTATATTCTTTTGCAAAGGTAAAATATGACCTTTTTCCGTTTTTGATAATACACTGTCATAAAACCAGTCAATTAAAGTTGTAAGGCGTTCTCTTATTCTTTGAGCAGAATCAAAAAATATAAGTGTATCATCACTTAAATAATCAAAAAAATTAGCCTCGTAATCTGCAAAATAAGGAATCAAATTTTCTATACCGGAAAAAGAAATTTTTTCAGAAAGTTTTTCAAGTATATTTTCTACATATTCATTTAAATTTTTTGAAGCTTCTTCATTATTATTATCAATAAATATTTTATTTTGTTTTTTATAATCTTTTTTTATTTTTTGAATTGCTTCTTCTATTTCATTTTCTGAAAACACAAATTCTTTTACAGGAAAAATCCTTACTTCTTCTGTTTTTTCAACACTTCTTTGTGTAACTGAGTCTATAAAACGAATAGAATCTATTTCATCGTCCCAAAATTCTATTCTTATAGGGCTTTCATAAATTGGAGTAAAAATATCTAGTATTCCGCCTCTTGATGCAAACTGCCCTACGCCTTCAACAATCTCAACATTTTCATACCCCATATTTACAAGACACTTCATAATATCTGTTTTATCAAAAACATCTCCAACAGCTATATTAAATATGTGTTTTTCAAATGTTTCTTTCTTTATAAGGCGGTCAATAATTGCCTCGCAAGACATTATTACAGTACTTTTACTTCCTTCTAATATTTTATTTATAACATTAAGACGACTTTTTACAATATCATTACTCTTTACATCAGCATTAAAAAACACAATATCCTTAGCCGGATAATACATAACGTCTTTTTCAAAAAACTTCATATCTTCATAAAGTTCTTTTGCACTTAATTCATCTGATGTGATAATAATTGCAGGTCTTTTGAGTTCTTCTTTTATAGCGCTTACAGTTAAAAGAGAGGAAACATCAATAATGCCCGTTATTAAAACCGGCGTTTTTTTAGAATTAATATCTTCAAGTATTCTTTTATAATTTTCACTTTCAAAAAGCGCTTGTATAAGCGGATTCACAAAAAACCACCTCGCTTAGAATATTTTAAATTACAAATACCAATAACCCCTGTCAAACATTTTGCAGGAGTTTTTATATACATTATTTATATTAAAACATATTTTATGGTTTCATTTTTTTGTTCATTTGGTTCATTGCTTTTGAAATACCGTCTTTAAGTATTATTTTAACACTTTCTTCGGCCATTTTTATGCCATCTTCTATAATAGGTTCTTCTGATTTTGAAAATGGAGCAAGCACATAATCTGCAAGATCAAAATATTTATAATCTCCGCCTATTCCAATCTTTATACGCATAAATTCGTCTGTGCCTATACATGAAATAATACTTTTTATACCATTATGTCCACCAGCACTTCCTTTTTCACGTATTCTTATGCTTCCCATTTTTATATCTATATCATCATACAAAATTATTATATCCGATTTTTCAAGTTTATAGAACTTCATTACCTCAGAAACAGATTGACCACTTAAATTCATATATGTAAGAGGTTTTAATAATAGTATTTTTTCTCCATTAAAATTACCCTCTCCAATAAGTCCTCTGAATTTTAATCTGTTTATTTCTATATTAAGGTCTTCGGCTAAAAGCTCAACAGCACGAAAACCAACATTATGTTTTGTTTTTTTATATTCTGAACCGGGATTTCCAAGTCCAACCACAAGTTTCATTAAATATCCTCCTAAAACTTTTTTCGTTATGTAGTATACCACGTTTTTATAAGTTTAACAAACTATATTTATATATGATACAGGAAATAATTAATATATTATAAAATTTTAAAAATTTATTAAAATGTTGATTTATTGTTCTTTTTACCTATTTATGAAGTAAATTTTAGTAGATAAAAAAACTATGTTATGTTACAATAGCTCTTATAATATCTAAGGAGTGATTTTATTTGGCTGAAAAATTAGTAAGCTTTTTTATTGAACACTTAGGCGGTGTTTTTTCAAAAGAAATTATTGTATTTATTGTATCTTTATTCCCAATTCTCGAGCTTAGAGGCGGAATTATTGCCGGATATGCCTTAGGCCTTCCTTTGGGAGAAAACTTTTTAATCGCATACATAGGAAATTTACTTCCTATACCTTT
>CALWSX010000165.1 GCA_944384285.1 uncultured Lachnospiraceae bacterium | reverse complement strand
AAGTTGCTGTTATATCTTTAGGCGGTATCGTTACAAGTACATCTTTAAGAGTTGCCGGTGATGCTCTTGACTCTCATATTTCTGCTTTTATTAAACGAGAATTTAATCTTGCTATAGGTGACAGAACAGCTGAAAAAGTTAAAATAGAAATAGGTGCAGCATATCTTGAAAGCGAAGATGACGTAAAAACTATGGATATAAGAGGCCGTGACCTTATTACAGGTCTCCCTAAAACAATTTCTATTTCTTCAAAAGAAATACTTATTGCTCTTTCAGAACCTATTTCTCTTATTATTGATACAATAAAACAAACTCTTGAAATAACACCACCGGAACTTGCAGCAGATATAATGGAACTTGGAATTACTCTTACAGGCGGCGGTGCCAACCTCTACGGGCTTGACAAACTTATTTCTATTGAAACTGGAATGCCTGTAAACATTGCTAAAGAACCATTAAATTGTGTTGTTTTTGGTACAGGCCTTGTTTTAGAAAATATTGACACATTAAAATCCGTACTCGTTTCACCTCGTAAAATGAAAATGTAATATATAAGTGAATAGGAGAGATTTTAATTGCGTTTTTTTAAAGAATATAAAAAACAAATTTTAATAATAATCGTATTTTTTTCGGTAATATTTTCTCTCTTGAGTATAGGAAAGTCATCCGGAATACCTGTGATAAGCGAGCTTGCATCTGTTGTTGTAACGCCTATCCAAAAACTTTCAAGTAATACTTCTAATTTCTTTAAAGACAAGTTTAAGGCATTTACAAGTACATCGGATTTAACAGAAGAACTTGATGAACTCAAAGCCGAAAACCAAAGACTCTTGAATGAAAACAAAAGACTTGCTTTATATGAACAAGAAAATATAAGACTTTCAAAGCTTCTTGAATTATCACAAAAATACAAAGATTACGGTACAACAGGTACAACTGTTATAGGAAAAGATCCCGGAAACTATTTTTCAACTTTTCTTATAGATAAGGGAAAAGATGATGAAATTACTTCCGATATGGTGCTTGTTTCAGAAGGCGGACTTGTAGGGAAAATTACAGAAGCTCGTAATTCTTTTTCAAAAGCACAATCAATACTTGATACTAAAAGCTCCGTTTCTGCCATGAGTTTAAGAACCGGGGACTTAGGCGTTGTAAAAGGAAGCTACAGTTATTCAGGCGATGGGCTTTGTATAATGGAATATATTGATTCTGATGCTGAAATTATTGCCGGCGATGAGATTGTAACTTCAAACTTAAGTGATATCTATCCTCCGGGAATTACTATAGGAACGGTTAAAGAAGTTATCCAAGGCGATAACGAACTTACTAAAAAAGCTATAATTGAACCACAGGCTGACTTAAAACATCTTGACTCTCTCCTTATTATTAAATACAACAAGGAGGAAGCTGCGCCTTGAGAATACTTATAACATTTATTATTGTAATTTTTAATATTGTTTTTGAATCAACGTTTCTCCATGCTATTCAAATAAGAGGTATTTTGCCAAATACTACATTAATAATAATTGTTTCATTTGCCCTTTTAAGGGGTAAATACGAAGGTGCGTTTACAGGATTTTTATGTGGACTTTTACATGACATTTTTTTCGGAAGAACAAAATTTTATTTTGCACTTATAGGTCTTCTTATGGGATATATAGTTGGCAAAGCAAACAAAAATTTCTTTAGAGAAAGTTATGTTATATCTTCTATTGTAACTGCTATTTCAACAATTATTTTTAACATCATAATTTATATTACAAACTTTATGCTTGATGGGGAAATAGGATTTTTAAATTACTTTATTTATATACTTCTTCCTGAAACAGTATATACAACCATATTTTCATTAATAGGCTACAGAATTCTTTACAGTATTAACGAAATGCTTGAATCAAAAGAACAAAGAAAAAGATTTAGATAAAGCTTTTGACATTAAATAACTATTAAAGAGGCTCATAATGAAAAAAATATCAAAACCACAAAACCAACAAAATAATAATAACAATAAAATAATGTCACGCCAAAAAGAAAAGTTTAAAAGGGCAATGAAAAACAGAGTAATGGTTGTTTTGTTTTTTATTACCCTGCTTTTTGTCGTACTTATAGCAAGACTTTATTATCTTCAGATTATACATGGAAAACAATCTCAGCAAGATTTAAAGTTAAGCATTATGCGAGAAGTTACAATCCCTGCTGCCAGAGGTAATATATATGACAGAAATGGAAAACCTCTTGCAATAAATACTGCTGCTTTTGCTGTAAAAATAGATGACAGTATTGACAGTGAAATTGAAAACAAAAATGAAATTATAAAAGATATTGTACTTAAAAGAAGTAATACAGAAGAGGCTATTAACGATATATTGCCTATAACAAAAGAGGCCCCTTATAAATTTACATTCCCAGAAGAAACGGCTAAAAAAGATGAAGAATCTTTTAAAATAAAAATAGGAATGCCTAAAGATCAGAGGAAAAATGCAACGGCTGAAGATTGTCTTAAATTTATGGAAGAAAAATTTGAAATTCCAAGTGAATTGTCAGATGCAGAAAAAAGACAGATTATGACTCTCGGTGTTTATGTAAGCAATAAAAATATAATGATTTTATCTCTTATAGATCTTTTAAATGAAAACAACGAAAAAATTATAGATGAACTTCCTATTTCTTCCGAAAAACCATATTCCTTCTTATTTGATGGAAATGTGGATAAGGAAATTGAATTTAAACAATCGGTTGCTATGGATGAAGAAATGTATAACTATTCCGCATCTGAAACAATAGATTATCTTGCAGACTTCTTTGGATATAAAAATATTTTGCCCGAAACTCTTAAAAGACAGGCTGTATCTGTAAAATATCTTTTATACCTTAACAGATATTACAAATATAAAACAACTACAATAGCTACAGATATTTCAAGCAAAACAATGGCAGAACTTGAAGAAAAACAGTACTCATACCCCGGCGTTACAATAGATGAAGTATCTATGCGTGAATATCCTGAAGGAAAATATTTTTCTCACATATTAGGATATATAAGAACTATTTCTGAATCCGAATATGAAGAAATGAAAAATTTAAAAGCTCCTGACGGTACCGCCCTTTATTCTTCCTCTGACCTCATAGGAAAAACAGGCATCGAAAAGGTAAACGAGCTTGAATTAAACGGTATAGACGGAAAAATGCTTGTTGAAGTTGATTCAGGAGGAAAACGTATTTCTACACTTGAAACAAGCGAACCTGTCCCTGGTAAAGACGTTTATCTTACAATAGACAGTGAACTTCAAAAGAAAACTTATGATATCATTGAAGAAACTCTCACAGAAAGAATTATAAACCGTCTTACAGTACCATCAAAAAATTATAAAATGGTATCTGAATATGAGCTTTTTGATTCTATGATAGATTGCAACACTATATCTATTAAGAAAATAATGAAAGCTACAAGCGGAGAACAGCTTATTATTAAAAATCAAATTACAAATGGTGTCAAAAACTTTGATATAAACTCTTCAGCAAAAATCGATGAAGCCAAAGCTTATTTAAGGGAACTCCTTGAAAACAAACAGGTTTCTACAAAACAACTTGTTTTAGTTCTTTATGAACAAGGTGAAATATCAGCTGATGAAGATTATCTTCAAAGAATACGAACAGGCGCAATTTCTCCTCTTTCTGTTATCATACAAAAACTTAGGGCAAAAGAAATTACACCATCAGATACAAACCTTGACCCTTGTACAGCATCAGCAATAGTTACCGATGTAAATACAGGTGAAGTTCTTGCGCTTGTAACTTATCCATCTTATGATAACAACAGACTTGTTAATAACTTTGATAATGAGTATTATCTTGATCTTTTAAACGACCCTACTACTCCGCTTATCAACAGACCTCTTTCTCAGAAAAAAGCTCCAGGGTCAACTCTTAAAATGGCAATCGCAATGGCTGGTCTTGAAACAGGTGTTATTACACCCGAAACAACAGTTACCGATAAAGGTATTTTCAAAGATGCCGGTATACCATACGCTAAATGTTGGGCATATGGTACAAGCAGACTTCATGGAGATGTAAATGTAAGCCACGCTATTGAAGTATCGTGTAACTATTTCTTCTATGAACTTGCTTACAGAATGGGAAATGACACAAATGATAAAACACTTTATACCATCGAAACATTTAACGAATATATGGCCAAATTCGGACTTGACGAACCATCTGGTATAGAGCTTGGAGAAGCAGAACCTAATATGGCTAATCCTGAATACAAAAAATCTATAGTCCAGTTCTACAACCCTGAAGCAGAAAAAGTTGACCTTATGTGGACTGACGGCGATAACATCAGAGCTGCTATAGGTCAGTCAGTTAATAACTTTACAGTATCACATATGGCAAAATATGTTTCTACTCTTGCAAACGGAGGTACAAGATATAAACTTCATTTAATAAGCAGTATTGTTAACAGCGATAATACTGAATACAAAACTTATGGACCTGTTGTAGAAGAAGAACTTAATTTTAAACCAGAAAATCTTAAAGCTGTTACAGACGGTATGCTCCTTGTTACAAGAGGTACTCACGGTACTTTAAAATCCACTTTTGAAGATCTCCCTATTAATGTAGCCGCAAAAAGTGGTACTGCTCAGGAAGACTTATCAAGAAACAGCCATACCCTCTTCGTCGGATATGCACCATATGAAACACCTCAAATTTGTGTTTCGGTTATGGTTCCTTACGGCGATGTTAGCCCTGCGCCTTCCGCAGTTATTGCTAAAGAAGTTATTTCTGAATATATGGGACTTTCTTATACCCCAGTAAACTCAAACCTTAAAAATGTTTTAACTAAGTAATTTTTATCTTTTAAGGAGGAATTTTTATGAATCCCGAAAATTTAGTAATTTTCAAAGGAACAAGAGATGGAATTAATATTATAGTTGATAAAGAAGCTGATTTTAATGATATTAAATCCAAACTTGAAAAAAAAGTTCTTGAAGCCACAAAATTTTTTAGCGGCGCAAAAACTAATATATTTTTTAGTGGAAGAGAGCTTACTTCTGAAGAAGAAATGGATCTTCTTGAAATAATAAGCGAAAAAACACAGATAAATATAACTTATGTAGATACAAAAGAATCAAACGAAGACGCTAAACCTGTAGAAATACCAAATGACAAAGCTCTTGACCTTGGAAGCCTTGTTCATGAACAGCTTAAACAACATAACCTTACAAAATTCTATAAAGGAAATATCCGTTCAGGACAGGAAATTTCTTTTGTCGGAAGTGTTGTTATTATAGGTGATGTAAATCCAGGAGCTTTTGTTAAAGCCGGCGGAAATATCATTATTTTAGGTGCTTTAAAAGGAATTGCTCATGCCGGATGCAACGGTATGAGAGATGCCTTTATTGCTGCTTTAACCATGAGACCTGTTCAACTTCGTATAGCAGATATTATTACAAGATTTCCTGTAATAGAAGATAAAAATGCACCTCTTCGACCTGAATATGCTTATATAGAAGATAATCAGGTTTATGTCCTCCAGCTTGCTTAAAAAATTTGGAAAATTATCACAGATATTCGAACTTTTTATAGAAAATTGCTAAAAAAAAATAGTGCAAAGTAGGAATATTTTTGATAGAATATAAATATACAAATTTGACTTAAATTTTACAAATATATACATTTATATATTTCTGACTATTATTTTTGTGCGGATAACTTATGAGTGAAGTAATTGTTGTAACTAGCGGAAAAGGTGGGGTAGGTAAAACTACAAGCTCCGCAAATATTGGTACAGGCCTTGCCCTTGCTAACAAAAAAGTTGCTCTTATTGATGCTGATATCGGACTTAGAAACCTTGATGTTGTTATGGGTCTTGAAAACAGAATTGTATATGACCTTGTTGATGTTGTAGAAGGAAATTGCCGCCTTAAACAGGCTCTTATTAAAGATAAACGTTTTGATAAACTTTTTCTTCTTCCTGCAGCTCAGACAAGAGATAAAAACGCTGTATCACCTGAACAAATGAAAAAACTTTGCGAAGATTTAAAAGAAGACGGATTTGATTACATAATTGTTGACTGTCCTGCTGGTATTGAACAAGGCTTTAAAAACGCAATCGCAGGAGCTGACAGAGCCGTAGTTATTACAACTCCTGAAGTTAGTGCCGTACGTGACGCTGATAGAATTATAGGTCTCCTTGAAGCAAACGGTCTTAACAACCCTCTTTTAATACTTAATCGTCTTAGAGTCGACATGGTAAAAAGAGGTGATATGATGAATATTGAAGATGTTACTGAAATACTCGCTATAGATGTTTTGGGAATTGTTCCTGATGATGAAGCTATCGTTGTTTCCACTAACAGAGGTGAACCTGCTGTAAGTGACCCTAACTCTAAAGCCGGTGAAGCTTATAGAAATATCACAAGAAGAATTTTAGGCGAAGAAGTGCCTTTTATGAAATTTGAAGAAAACGAAAGCTTTTTTACAAAATTAAAGAAAATATTCTCAAAATAATTGAAAAGAGGAGTGTTTAAACATGGATTTCTTTAGCTTTTTCAGAAAGAAAAAACAAAATTCCTCGGGCAGTGTTGCAAAAGACAGGCTCAAGCTTGTTCTTGTCCATGACCGTGTAAACTGTTCGTCTCAAATCTTAGAAATGCTTAAAACTGACATCATAAAAGTTATTTCAAACTATATGGAAATTGACGAAGAAGAACTTGATATCCAGATTACTCAAACAGAATCCGATGACAAAAATGGTACGGTTCCTGTTTTATACGCAAATATTCCTATTAAAAGTATGCGTAAAGCGAACTTTTCTGAAGATGAATAAATTTTGTGAGCTGTGGCAGGATTTTGTCACAGCTTTACTCTTTAAAGTGAGGGAAGAATGTGAACTTTAGTAAAATAACTAAATATATTGATATATGGCTTGTCGGCGCCCTCATACTTCTTTCTGTATTTGGAATTATGTGTGTTGGAAGCGCAATAAGAATAAACTTAGGCCTTGATCCAACTGACTTTTATATGCAAATAGCTTACTTCTTAACCGGACTTGTAATTATGGTTATTGTAATGCTTTTGGATTTAGAACTTATAGGTCGTCTTTACAAACCTATTTATATTCTAAACCTGTTATTACTTATTCTTGTTTTAGTAGTAGGAACAAGTGTTAATAACGCTACAAGATGGATTAAATTAGGCCCTATATCTATTCAGCCATCTGAATTTGCAAAAATCGCAATGATAGTTTTTCTTGCAAAATTTATTAGCAAAAATAAATATAAAGTTAATGATATAAAATTCATTGCTCTTTCTTTTATAATAACAATAATTCCGGTCATTCTTATTAAAAAACAGCCCTCTTTATCCGCAAGTCTTGTAATAGCTTCTATTTTTGTTGCGGAACTTTTTGTTGGAGGACTGGACTACAAATTTATTAAAAAAGTTTTGATAATTGTAATTCCTATTGCGATTTTTTTAATTTTTGATATACTTAGAGAAGACCCATTAATCGTAGATAAAATTTTTGATCAATACCAAATTACAAGAATTTTATCTTTCATAAATCCTGAATCAAACCCTGATACATATTATCAAACTATGCAGTCAATGAATGCTATAGGTTCCGGACAGTTTTTTGGAAAAGGCCTTTATGGAGGAACTCTTAACCAGTTGAGCTATCTCCCTGAACCTCATAATGATTTTATTTTTTCTGTAATAGGTGAAGAGTTTGGGTTTTTAGGTTGTGTATTTGTACTTTTGCTTTTATTTACAATTATTTTCCGTTGTATTTTAATTGCAGCAGACACAAATATACTTTACTATAAATTAATTGTTTGCGGTGTTGCTACAATGCTTGCTTTTCAAACTTTTGTCAATGTGGGAGTTGCTACGGGGATTCTTCCAAACACAGGTATGCCTTTACCTTTTGTAAGTGCGGGAGGAAGCGCCATGTGGGCAAATATGATGGCTATAGGCCTTGTACTTAACATAAATCGTAAACGATCACAATCAGTTTTGGAGGTGGATATTTAATGAACATAGCTTTAATTGCACATGACAAAAAGAAAAAATTAATGGAAAACCTTTGCATTGCCTATCGTCATATACTCTGTAAACATAATCTTTATGCTACAGGCACAACAGGCAGACTTATAGAAGAAGTTACAAATTTATCGGTTCACAAATATCTTGCCGGAAACTTAGGCGGAGAACAACAATTAGGATCACAGATTGCAAACAATGATATTGACGTTTGTATTTTCCTTCGTGACCCGATAAAACCTCAAAGTTTTGAACCAGATATAAATAATATTTTAAGACTTTGTGATCTCCATAATATTCCTCTTGCAAGTAATCTTGCAACAGCAGAAGTTTTACTTCTTGCACTCGAAAACGGAGATCTTGATTGGAGAAATATGGTAAGATAATATGAGTACACTTACAAGAATTCTTTTACTTTATTATTTAATTATAAATGTTGTTCTTTTCTCTGCCATGAGAATAGACAAACATAAAGCAGAAAAAGGGAAAATGCGTATTCCTGAAGCAACATTATTTATAATGTCGCTTTTAGGTGGTGCTATAGGTGGTTTAGCTGGAATGAAGCTTTTTAGCCATAAAACAAAAAAACCATCTTTTTACGCAATTTATATACTTTCTCTCATACTTCACATTGCTTTTGTCATGTTTCTTTTTAGAGTATTCTAAAATTTTATAATAAAGCATAAATATAAAAACCGCCTTTATAGGCGGTTTTTATATTTATAAAATAAGTGTAAAAAGATATGAACTTGGCCAAATCACAATAAGAGCCGGAAGAAGATTTACAGCGCTTACATGTTTAATTTTTGCAATACTTAATCCCAATACAAATGTTAAAAGCCCACCCGTTGCTATAAAATCATTCATCATTGAAGGCGTTGTCACCATGGCTATAAATTTAGCCATATAAAAACATATACATAAAAGTACAAACTGTACAACTGCTATGATATTCATAGGTCTGCCCAACGTTGCTCCAAATATTGTTGCCGCAAAAATATCCATAACGGCTTTTGAAACTAAAATTGTCATATCCCCTGTTATACCCTCGTTTATAGCACCAAAAATATTTGTGCCGCTTGCACATAATGTTACGGCTACAATAAGATAAAATTTCATATATTCATCATGGTCACCATGAATTTTAAAATTAAGTTTATTTATTGCTTTTTGAAAAGTATTTCTAACTTTTGTATCAAGATTAACAAGCTCTCCAATTAATGTTCCTAAAATAAGGGCTAAAATAACAGCCGGGATCGAATTCATTTTCATTAAAGATGTAACACCTATCGCAATAGCACATATCCCAAATATAACTGTTAAAGGATCTTTTATCTTTTCCGGAACTTTTTCTTTTAGCACAGCTCCTAAATTTGTTCCGAGTACTACGCACGCACAATCTATAATTATCCCCTTTGGCAAAACCATAAAAAAATCCTCCTAATTCTTATTCTGCAAAATTAATAGAAACATCACCTATACCACCATCGATTATTATAAGGTTTTTATCTCCATTTTCTGTATCAACTTCATCATTTCCCTTTTCCACTTTTATATCTGTTTCTTCCCATTCAAAATCTATATAATTAGATTCTAATTTTTCCCCGTTTACTGTTATAGC
>CALWSX010000164.1 GCA_944384285.1 uncultured Lachnospiraceae bacterium | reverse complement strand
AATATAATCAAATGTTTCTTTTTTTATTTCAAATCCTTCTTTAAGCTTAAAAAACTCTGCATCAGTTTTTAAAAGCGAAAAGGAGTACTTTCCGTCAACAAATACAGAAACTTTACTTTTATCATTTTTTTGTTCTTCCAGGGCCGTAACTATCATAATATTACCTTTTTTCCCAATAAAATTTTTTAAAATTTATTTAATTATACCCATTATTGGCTTTTAAAACAAGATTTAAAGAAAAAATTAAGACTCTTTTATAGGTTTTGTATGGAAAAAAAACATCATCAATGGTAATATATTTATGTTACATAAATTTTAAATTTGTTATTAATTAGTTACAAAAATTATATTTTAGGGTTTATATAAAATTTAATAAAAGATGGGAGGAACATTATGAAAAAAATAATTATTTTTATTTTTTCTTTAATGATTGTTTTTACGGGATGTTCCGCAAAACAATCGGCTGAAACTTCAAAAAATGAAAATTCTAATTCAGTTAACGAAAACACATCAAGTCCTAAAGACAATGAACCTAAACTAGCTTATACCATTACTACAGAAGGTGCATTTTTTGAAAATGACCTTTATGATGTAGCTCTTTATTATCCCTACATAACGGGAGGAAGCAAAGCAGAAGACATTACAACAGAAATTAAAAAGATTAATGATGAGCGTCTTAACAACATAAAGGAAATTTATGAAAAATATACGGAAGATAATGTTATTTCACAAATGTACCTTGATACATATTTTGATTATTCAATGTGTGATAATTTTTTATCTGTAAAATATACAGTTTATGAATTTTTAGGGGGAGCTCATGGTTCAACATCTATTTTTACATATAATGTAATGAACGGAAATGATTCTTTATTATCTGTTTCTGACTTTTTTAAAGATGATGTAAATCATAAAGATGTTTTGGACAAAATTATTTGTGACAAGATTATAGCTGACAAAGACAAATACTTCCCGGACGCACAAAAAACTGTTTGGCAAACAAATTATGATAAAAAGTTTTATATCAACAACAAAGGTGAATTAGTTATTTATTTCTCCGAATATGAACTCGCACCTTATGTTGCCGGAACTGTAGAATTTAACATTCCACCTTCCGAATTAAAACCTTATTTAAAAGATGAATATTATACTCTTTTGACTCAAATGAATTCAGATACTTTAATGAAATTTAACGGCGAACCTAAAGAATTCAGAAATATGCCAAGATTTAATGTCGATGATTTTGGATATGAAGAATGTTATCTTCCTTTAAGAGAAGTTTGTGAACTTATTGGATATACTGTAACTGATGACAAAGCTGGAAACCTTCTTATTAACGGAAAAAATATACTTGAATTTGGAGAACCTCTCCTTGTTGCAGAGATAGAATACGTTCCTTGTGAAATGTTTAATAACTTTGACCGTGTTCTTGAAAAAGATTTTAGAAGCAAAATTGTTTACGATAACGACGTAATTAAAATATTTAAAGTTAACTCTTAAATTGTATTTTTGAAAGGAAACGCAAAATGGTAAAATCTTTTAGTGATATGGGCGTTTGTGGCGAACTTATATCAGCCTTAAAAAAACAAAATATTACCGTTCCTACAAAAGTTCAGGAAATGACTTACTCTAAATTTATAGAAAAGAAAGACCTTTGTGTAAAATCCGAAACGGGAAGCGGAAAAACTTTGGCTTATCTTTTGCCTGTATTTTCTCTTACAGACACCTCTTTAAGAGCCGCTCAAACAATTATAATTACACCTACTCACGAGCTTTCTTCTCAGGTTTTTAAACAGGCGGAATTATTAATAAAAAACAGCGGTATGGAGGTTAGAGCCGGACTTTTTATAGGCGGCGCAAACTTTGACCGCCAGGTTGAAAACATAAAGAAAAACAAGCCTCATATTATAATTGGGTCAGCCGGAAGAATTCTTGACCTTATTAAAAAGAAAAAACTTTCGGTTCACCATGTTAAAACTATTGTACTTGATGAAGCAGACAGACTTACAGATGATTTAAATTTTGAGGCAATAAGAGATGTCATAAAATGTACACTTAAAGAACGTCAAATTGTACTTTTTTCTGCTTCTGTAGATGAAGAAAGCTGTAAAAATATAAGCGATTTATTAAAAGACTGTGAATTTTTATCCGTTTTTGAAAACAATAAAATTCCGGAAAGCATTAAGCACTATTATATTAAATGTGAATGGAGAGAAAAAATTGATGTTCTTAAAAAAATTCTCCATGCAGAAAAACCTAAAAAAACCATTGTTTTTTTAAACAACCCTATGAAAATAGATGTAACTGTAGATAAACTTAAATACAGTGGTTTTAAAGCAGCAGGTTTATACGGTATCGCCGCAGACAACCAGAGAAAAAACTCTCTCCAAAACTTCAAATTCGGTGATATATCCATACTTGTTTCAGGCGATTTGGGCGCAAGAGGACTTGATATTAAAGATGTAACACACATAATTAATCTTGACCTTCCGGAAGACCCTGTGTTTTATCTTCACAGAGCCGGTCGTGCGGGACGCCAAAATAAAGACGGAATTGTTATTTCTCTTATAACCGCTTATGAAAAAAAATGGATAAACAAATACGAAAAGGCTTTTAATATTAAATTTGAAGAGAAAAAAATGGCTTTTGGACATTTATCAGATATTAATGAAAAGCCAAAAATTAAAAAACCTATTAAAAATGTTAAAATGTCGAAAAATATTGGAGAAAAAATTGCAAAAAAGAAATAAAGTAATTGTATAATTTCAAATTTTGGTATACTATATAGGTGTTAGTAATAATAATTTTTAAACGGAGGAAAAAACTATGAGTAATTGTGGATGCGGACATGACCATGATCATGATTGCGGATGTGAAAATAACAACTGCACATGCGAACAAGAAATGGAAACTATGGTATTAACACTTGATGATGATACAGAGTTAGAATGCGAAATCGTTGGTATATTTGATGTAGACGGATATGAAGGTAAAGAATATATCGCTCTTTTACCTATTGAAGATGAAACTGTTTTCTTATACCAGTATGTTGAAAAAGGCGATGATTTTGAACTTTTAAACATTGAAAATGACGAAGAATTCAATGATGTATCTGACGCTTTTTATGACTACTTCGGTGATGACGAAGAAGAAGAACAGGAATAATTCTTAATTTAAGAAAAATTACGGAGAATTTTTATTCTCCGTTTTTTTTTATGCTCTTTTTTAAATTTGTTAATAATATTTGGCATAACGGGAAAAATATTTCTTGTAAGACATTAAATTTAAAAAAGGGAGGCTTGTTTCATGACTGATAAAGCGCTTTTGATTTATATGGGTATGATACTATTAATATTCGTTGGATTTTTATTTTTATATACGCAATATCCAGGAACCGATTTACAAAAAGGACTTTTAACACCTTATATCGAAACCGGAATAGATGTACTTGGAGGAAAATAAAGTGCGTATATACGTTAATATGAAAAAAAAAGCAAAAATTATTGCTAAAAAAACAATCTATATAAAAGATATCGCAGAAATAGTTGTAAACAATGAAAGTATTGCAAATTCTATTGAAAATACTATTGTTACGAATCTTACATCTGATGAAGAAAAAAGCTATATTATTTCTTCTGTCGAAGTCATTAAAACAATTTTAAAAAAATATGAAAATGCAGAAATAATTAATATTGGTGAAGACACCACAATAATTTTTTACAGAAAAAAAGAAAGCCATAAATACAGTTTATTTAATATTTTAAAAGTTACATTTATTTCGGCAGTACTTTTTATAGGTGCTATGACAACAATTATGTGTTTTCATAATGACTCTGATGTAAAAAGTGTGCTTGAAAACTTTTATTATATTATTTTTGGTCAAAATTTAAAAAATCCACCTGTAATTATAATTCCTTATTCAATAGGACTTTTAAGCGGTGTTATTGGATTTTTTGGTCATTTTCTTAGTTTTGATTTAACAAAAGACCCATCTCCTATAGAAATACAGCTTACATCATACAATAACGAAATGCTTACAAATATTAAGGAAACATTGGAAAACAAAGAAAACTAGGAGGCATCAACAATAAAATATGCTTATAAAAATTATCATTTCAATAATTATTGGTTATGGGTTTGGAATGGTTGTTGGTACAGGTATTTCTGCATTTTTCAGTATTATTAAAGTAGTTCCATGTATGGCAAAAAAAACAAAAACAAAAAAATATGTAAGAACTTATGAAAATGCTCTAATGCTTGGAACACTCCTTGGCGGCACAACAATTCTTTTTAATTATTATTTTCCTATTGGAAATTTTTTTGCCGCATTATTTTCTTTATTATCAGGCATTTTTATAGGTGTTTTATCAATGTGCCTTGCTGAAGTTTTTGACGTTATGCCTATAATGATGAAACGCTTCAATCTTAGAATAGGGATAAAAATATTTGTAATAATGCTTGCATTAGGAAAACTTACAGGTTCAATAATATATTTCTATGTATTTAGATTAAGTTAAAAAAGGAGGTTTGTATGGACGATAAAAAATACAGCAGTTATGTTGATAAAATAACACCAAACAGTCCTACTGTAAAAAATTGTATAAAGGCCTTTGTTTCCGGAGGTTTTATATGCGTTATATCTCAATTTATAAATGGAATTTTTATTTCAAAAGGATATACTATAGATCAATCCGCATTATTAGCCAACTCTGTATTAATTGTAATTACAGGTATTTTAACAGGGCTTGGGCTTTTTTCAAAAATAGGTTATTTTTGTGGCGCAGGTACATTTGTGCCTATTACAGGTTTTGCAAATTCTATGGTATCTACATCTATTGAATTTAAAAAAGAAGGGCTTATTTTTGGCCTTGGTGCAAAAATGTTTACTTTGGCAGGGCCTGTTGTTGTGTATGGAACTCTGACATCGGTTCTTGTCGGTATAATATATTATTTCTTTGGAGGCGGGAGTGTAAACGTATGAGTAAAAGACTTGGAAAACAAACTGTTTTTTTTGAAAATCCGCCAAAAATCGTTGAGTGTTCCTCTGTTGTCGGAAAAAAGGAAAACGAGGGTAACTTAAAGGGAAAATTTGATTTTTGTTATAATGATTCTATGTGCGGACAGGAAAGCTGGGAACAGGCAGAATCAGAATTTATTAAGAAAAGTATAGAAATTCTTTTACAAAAGTCCGGCAAAACAGAAAAAGATATAGACTTTTTACTTGCCGGCGACCTTATGAACCAAGTTACAAGCACGACTTTTGGCGTAAAAGACTATAACATACCTTATTTTGGGTTATTTGGCGCATGTTCAGTTATAGGAGAAAGTATGTCATTAGGCAGTATGATAATAGACGGAAATTTTGCAGATAACATTATTGCCGGAGCAACAAGTCATTTTTGTACAGCTGAAAAACAATTTAGATTTCCTCTTCAGCTTGGAACTCAAAGAGCGCCTTCTTCAACATGGACAGTTACAGGAAGTGGATTTTATTTACTGTCTAACACCGGAAATTACCCATATATTACAGATGTTACTATTGGTAAAGTAGTGGACAAAGGTATAAAAGACGTAAACAACATGGGTGCAGCAATGGCTCCGGCAGCTATAAGCACTCTTATTTCGCATTTTCAAGATACAAAACGTTCTCCAGATTATTACGATGTAATAGCAACAGGGGATTTAGGTTATATAGGAAACAGATAGTTGTTGAGCTTATGTATAAAGAAGGATATGACTTAAGAAAAAATTATACTGATTGTGGAATAATAATATTTGATAAAGAAAGACAAGAAACTTTGTCGGGTGGAAGCGGATGTGCTTGTTCTGCGGTAACTTTTGCATCTTATTTTTATCCAAAATTAAAAAGCGGCGAAATTAAAAGAATGTTATTTATTCCTACAGGCGCACTTCTAAGTCCGGTGTCTTCCGCACAGGGACTTTCCATACCGGCTGTGGCCCATGCTGTAAGCATTTCTTCATAGGGAGGTGATTTTTTGGAATTTTTAAAAGCTTTTCTATTTGGAGGATTTATTTGTCTTATAGCTCAAATACTTTTGGATAAAACAAAACTTTCTTCCGGGCGAATACTTGTTTTTTATGTTTGTATTGGCTGTATCCTTGGAGGTATGGGAATTTATAAACACCTTGTTGATTTATTTGGCGCAGGTGCAACCACACCATTAACAGGCTTTGGATATAATCTTGCAAAAGGTGTTATTGAAGAAGTTGATAAAATAGGTGCTTTTGGCATTGTTACAGGTGGACTTAGAGCCGCTGCCGGAGGGCTTAGTGTTGCTGTAATTACATCTTTTATTTGTGCCATAATTTTTGAACCTAAAGAAAAATAAAATATTATACGTATATATAAAATATAGTTCTAAAATATATATGTTTCACGTGAAACACATTAACTCTTTTCTTTATTAATTAATATTATGTTTCACGTGAAACATTTTTATAAAAAACAAATTATTTATGAAAAATCCCTTTAGATTTCGAGTGATTTATTGCTTTTTACATATAAGTGTGATAAATTATTAATATTGAATATGTTACACAACTTGAAAGGGGTTTAATATCCAAAATGGACTATAAATTTGAAATTGCAAAGATAATTGGACATGTTAGCGGACTTGATACTGCTGACATTATGTCCGCTATAGAGATTCCACCAAATCCTAATATGGGAGACTATGCTTTTCCTTGCTTTAAACTTGCAAAAGCTTTCAGAAAAGCTCCTGCACAAATCGCACAGGAACTTTCTGAAAAAATAACAAAACCGGCTTTTATTAATCACATTGAATGTGCCGGACCATATTTAAATTTCTTTACAGAAAAAGCTTATTACGCTCAAAGTGTTTTAAGCAAAGTTTTATGTGATCCAAAAGCTTACGGTGAGTCTAATATTGGTGAGGGAAAAAATATTGTAATTGACTATTCTTCACCTAATATTGCAAAACCTTTCCATGTAGGACATTTACGTTCAACAGTTATTGGAAATGCTATTTACAATATCTACACAAAGCTTGGATACAAATGCTACGGTATTAACCATTTGGGAGACTGGGGAACACAGTTTGGAAAACTTATTGTTGCATACAAAAACTGGGGCTCAGAACAGGCCGTAATTGAAAACGGAATTACTGAACTTATGAGAATTTATGTTCTTTTCCATGATGAAGCTAAGAAAAATCCATCTCTTGATGATGAGGCAAGAAGTTGGTTTGTAAAAATGCAGGAAAATGACGAAGAAGCTATCCGTCTTTGGAAATGGTTTTATGATATAAGCATTAAAGAATTTGACAGAGTATATGATATGCTTGGTGTTAAATTTGACGCTTATACAGGCGAAAGTTTTTACAATGACAAAATGGACGCTATTATTGAAGAATTAAAAGAAAAAAATCTTTTACAGGAAAGCGAAGGGGCTATGATTGTTGACCTCTCAGATGAAGATATGCCTCCTTGCCTTATTCTTCGTAAAGATGGCGGTACATTATATGCAACACGTGATATTACAGCCGCAATTTACAGAAAAAATACTTATAACTTTGACAAAGCAATTTATGTTACTGCTCTCGACCAGAATTTACACTTTAAACAATGGTTTAAAGTTATTGAAAAAATGGGAAATGATTGGGCTAAAGATTTAGTACACGTTCCTTTTGGACTTGTTTCACTTGAAAATGGTAAACTTTCTACAAGAAGCGGAAACGTTGTTCTTATGGAAGACTTATTAAACCAGGCAATAAATGAAACTAAAAAAATTATAGAATCTAAAAATCCTGATCTTCCTAACAAAGAACTTGTTGCAAAACAGGTAGGTATTGGTGCTGTTATATTTAATGACCTTTACAACACAAGAATTAAAGACGTTCTTTTCTCATGGGAAAAAATGCTTAATTTTGAAGGTGAAACAGGACCTTATGTACAATATACTCATGCAAGAGCTTGCAGCTTATTAAGAAAATACGAAGATTTAAATTATGATATAGAATATGAACACCTTACAGACTCTGCATCTGTAGAAGTTTTAAAACTTATTGAAGAATATCCTAATAAAATTGAAGATGCGGCACAAAAATTTGAACCATCTGTAATTAGCCGTTATCTTGTTAACCTTTCACAGGCATTTAATAAGTTTTATCATGATAACCCAATTTTAACAAGTGAAGACAATGTTAAAAATTCAAGAATGGCACTTGTTCTTGCGGTTAAATCAATTTTATCTTCAGGACTTTCATTACTCGGAATTGATTCTCCTGAACAAATGTAAAATTATAAAAAAACTACAGGAGTGTAAACTATGAAAAAGATAAAGCTTTTTTATAACCCTTACTCGGGAAATAAATCTTTTAAAACTAAACTTGATTCAGTTATAAAATATTTTCAAGAGAGCGGATATGAAGTTTCTTTTTTCAGAAGTGTACGTTACGGCGATATAAAAGAACATATTATGGAAATGGACGACAATTATGACATAATTGTTGCATCAGGTGGTGACGGAACAATAAATATTGTTATTGATGCATTAATGCACAGGGGTTTAGATATTCCTGTTGGCATTATACCTTCCGGCACAGCAAATGATTTTGCCACATATTTAAAACTTCCAAAAGACGATATAAAACATGTATGCAAAATTATAACCGATTGTAAAACAAAAAGAATTGACCTTGGAAACGTAAACGGAAGATATTTTATTAATGTATGCGGTGGAGGTCTTTTATCAAATGTTTCTCAGCATATTAACAACGATTTTAAAAATGCCTTTGGTAAACTTGCATATTATATAAAAGGTATAGAACAAATTCCTAATTTCTGTCCTATACCTCTTAAAATCACCAATTCAAAAGAAACTATTATAGATAACTTTCTTCTTTTTGTAATGCTCAACAGCTCAGGAGCCGGAAGTTTTGAAAATTTATCACCTACAGCAAAAATTGATGATGGTGTTTTTGATTTTATTGCAGTAAAAAATGCTCCTGTATATGAGCTTGCATTAATATTCCTTAAGCTTATGAAGGGCGATTATAATAACAATAATATATTGTTTTTCAGAGATAATTACGTAAAAATAGAATGTTTAAGTGACAGAAAAGATCTTGCTGAAACCAACATTGATGGTGAGGCAGGTCCTTATATGCCTATTGAAGTTAATGTTGTACCAAAATGCCTTACTATTATCGGAAACTTTTTTGATTAATTATGTTTCACGTGAAACATTTAAGGGTATACTTTTAAATAACACAAAAGGGGTGAGTGTTGTTTGTCTAAATGTAGAATAATATCTGTTGCTAACCAAAAAGGCGGGGTTGGAAAAACTACCACAAGTATAAATTTGTCTTCTTGTCTTGCTGAAAAGGGGAAAAAAGTTCTTCTTATTGATGCTGACCCTCAGGGCAACAGTACAAGCGGTGTCGGTCTTAATAAAAATGAACTTACAAATACTTTATATACAGTATTTTTAGGTGAAAATGAATTAAATGAGGTAATTTTTAAAACAGATTTTGAAAACCTTTTTGTTGTTCCGTCAAATATGAACCTTTCCGGAGCAGAAATAGAACTTATCGGTGTGGAAAACAGAGAATACATACTTAAAGATTCTATTAATAAAATAATTAATGATTATGACTTTATTATAATTGACTGTCCACCTTCGCTCAATTTGATTACAATTAATGCTCTTACAGCATCTGATACTGTTTTAGTCCCTATCCAGTGTGAGTATTTTGCGCTTGAAGGTCTTGAACAGCTTTTACATACAATCTCACTTGTTAAAAAACGTCTTAATGAGCACCTTGAAATTGAAGGAATTGTTTTTACAATGTTTGATGCAAGAACAAATCTTTCTCTTGAAGTTGTTGAACAGGTCAAAAAAAGTCTCGGAACAAACGTTTATAAATCTGTTATCCCTCGTAATGTGCGTCTTGGAGAAGCCCCAAGTCACGGGTTACCTATAAATTTTTATGATCCTAAAAGTAAGGGAGCCGAAAGCTACAGTGCTTTGGCAGATGAAGTTATAGAAAAGGAGTGGAGTTGAGTTGGCAAGTACAAAAACAGGTATAAAAAGAGGTTTAGGAATTAAGGGAAAAGGTCTTGATGCTTTAATAAATGACCAGCTTAATGATATAAAAAATACTAACCAATCAGATAATGGTATTGTTGAAATTGAAATTGGCTTAATTCAGCCAAACAAAAATCAACCACGAAAAAATTTTGATGAAAATGCTCTCTTGGAATTGTCAAACTCTATAAAAGTCCACGGCGTACTTCAGCCTATACTCCTTAAAAAATTAGATGACAGATATGAAATTATAGCCGGAGAAAGACGTTTCAGAGCCTCAAAAATTGCCGGACTAAAAAAAATTCCTGCTATAGTTAAAGAATTTAGTGAGGAAACTGCTTTTGAAATATCTTTAATCGAAAATATACAAAGAGAAGACTTAAATCCTATTGAAGAGGCTGAAAGTTACAAAAAATTATCTGAAAAATATGGATATACTCAGGAAGATATAGCTAAAAATGTAGGAAAAAGTAGAAGTGCAGTTACAAATACTTTAAGACTTTTAAATCTTGATAAAAGAGTTATTGATTTTGTAAAAGACGGTAAACTCTCTAATGGTCATGGAAGAGCATTACTTTCTGTTTCTGATAATGACTTACAGTTTGAAATTGCTGAAAAAGTAATTGAAGAAGGTTTAAATGTACGCCAACTTGAAAAATTAGTACAGAGTTTAAATCAAGACAAGCCTAAAACAGAAAAATTACCTGTTAAAAAAGCTAAGTATATTAAAGACATAGAAGACAAATTAAAAAATATACTTGGCACTAAAGTTAATCTTTCTAAAAATAAAAACAAAGGAAAAATCGAAATAGAATATTATTCCGAAGAAGAACTTGACAGACTTCTTTGTATTTTTAATAAAATAAATGAGGAGTAAAATAAATGAATAATATTTTAAACGCTATTGGCAGAGATGTCATTTTCGCTTTGATATGTGTTTTTATTGTCCTTATTATTATAATTTTTGTTTATCTTTTTTTGAAAATATCTAAATTAGAAAAAAGTTTAAGCCATTTTACAGGTGAAAATTCAATTTTTTCTAGGAAATTTCAAAATAATATAAATGACTTTATTGACAGAATTACAGCTCTTGAATTAAAATACGGCGATCTTATAAAACTTCAAAAAGAAGTTATGCAAAGACAAGATGCATGTCTCCAAAAAATTGGAATAATAAGATATAATCCTTTTGGAGATATGGGCGGAAATCTTTCGTTTTCTGTCGCTATACTTGATAACGGTGATAACGGAATTGTTATTACCGGAATTCATAGCCGTACAGGTTCTTTCACTTACGCAAAACCTATTGTTATGGGTGTAAGCAGATATGTATTAAGTGATGAAGAAATAAAAGCTATTGAACTCGCTAAAGAAAATGCAAGAAAACCTTTAAGTGAAGAAGATCTTAAAATTTTATATGAACGTCCTGTATTTGAAAGAAAAATAAAACTTTACAAAGTAAAACAAAAAGTAAGACGAATAACAGAAGATGATTTATATTATAATGATGTCAAAATTGCTGAATTTTATGGCCGTGATAAGGATATAATAATAGACAAAGATGATGATATTGAAGACATTGAAGAAAATGAAGACAATAAAAACAATGATGAAATCGAAAATGAAAATATAAATCAAAACGAAGAAACTACTAAAGAAAACTAGTACAGAACAATAAGATTATTATATTTAAACCGCAACAATTTTTGTTGCGGTTATATTTAATAGAGGAGCATATATGAGCAATAGTGTAGTTATAAATTATACAGAAGGAAAAATATTAAAACCTTTAATAAAATTTTCACTTCCTATACTTTTATCTCTGATGATTCAATCATTATATGGTGCTATAGACTTGCTTATAGTTGGAAGATTTGGAACATCTGCCGATGTTTCTGCAGTTGCAATAGGAAGCCAGCTTATGCAGACCGTAACAGGCTTTATCACCGGTTTAACAATGGGTATTACGGTACTTACAGGCCAATATATCGGTATGAAAAAGTATGATGATGCAGGCAAGACTATTGGAAGTGGTATATTCCTTTTTACTGTTCTTGCAATAGTTCTTACAATTATATGTGTATCATTTTCCAGAACAGCAGTTATTTTTATGCAGACGCCCCCTGAAGCCATTGAAAAAGCATATAACTATGTTTTAATTTGTTCTTTAGGCGCTGTGTTTATTGTTGCTTATAATATGATAAGCAGTATTTTTAGAGGGCTTGGAAATTCAAATTTACCATTAATATTTGTAAGCATTGCTTGTGTTGCAAATATATTTGGAGACTTATTTTTTGTGGCTGTTCTTAAACTTAACACAGCAGGTGCTGCAATAGCTACAGTTCTTGCCCAGGCGATAAGCGTAATTTTATCATATATTATAATACGTAAAAAAGAACTTCCTTTTAAATTTAATAAAACATTTATAAGATTTGATAAAACCAAGTCATTAAGAATTTTAAGATTAGGTTCACCTATTGCTTTTCAAGATGTTTTATCACATACATCGTTTTTAATTATAATTGCTATTGTAAACGGTTTAGGTCTTACACGTTCTGCTGGTGTTGGAGTAGCCGAAAAAGCCGTAATTATTATGCTTATGATACCTCTTTCGTTTATGTCATCTATTTCAGCTTTTACAGCCCAGAATATAGGTGCAAAACAGTATAAAAGAGCAAAACAAGCTTTGTTATACGGAGTTATGATATCATTTATATGCGGTCTTTCAATAGGTCTTTTCGCATATTTCAAAGGAAGCATATTAATATCACTTTTTACTAAAGATGCAGCAGTTATTGCAGAAGGTAAAGAATTTTTGCGGGCTACCGCAATAGAAAGCATTATTTGTTCAACAACATTTTGTCTTTTAGGATATTTTAACGGAAATGGTAAAACATTTTTTGTTATGATGCAATCTTTAATAGCTGCCTTTTTAGTACGAGTTCCTTTTTCACTTTTGATGAGTAAAAAACCAGATGTTTCTATGTTTGAAATGGGACTTGCTGCACCTGTTGCTGCTGTATTTTCACTTTTAATAAGCATAATATATTTTATAATACTTGAGAAAAAACGAAAAAATAAAAACCTTTTGGCATAACTTTGCCAAAAGGTTTTTTAGTTGATAAATTATAATAATAACACAATCCACATTTTGATTGGGGATTTTTTTTATTTAAATTTTTCATTATCCACAACAAGTAAAAAACTCTCCTTTAAGGAGAGTAAATTTTATAAAATTAAATTTTAAACATCATAATTTTTACTTAATTTTTTTGTAACAAATAAATTTAAAAAAATTACAAATCCACAGAAACAATACACAAGCATGTGTACAATGTGGATAACTTTATCCTTATTTTACCATAAAAAATACAGTTATGCACAAAAGTGTAAATATTGCACGGAGTATGAAAAAGAAATTGTTAAATCTTTTTAAATATTTTTCTTTTCTATTTTCTCCACATTCTGGCATATTTGTTATATAAATCCCGCCTAAAATTCCATATCTCGCTTTCAAGACGGCATTACATCCATTTCTGAAATTATAGAAAAAAGCATCTTTTCTGACATTAAAATAATATTCTTTTCCATTGTTGATACCTTTAATATGATAGTTATTAATTTTAGATGCCACTATTTTTTCACAATTTAAAAGTATAAGTGTATTTGATTTAGTAAAAAATCTATCTATAAATCTGATATTGACAGTTGTAAGCATATAAGCAAGAAGAAGTACAAATATAGCTATCAAAATCCATCTGCACATAATTATAAATATCATAAAAGCACCTTGTCCAAGCTCATAATGTGGAATATACCTAGAAAGGCTTATTAAAGGTATTTCTCTTTGTGTATAGATAATTATAAATACATTTATAATTGTAAAAATTATTAATAAAGGGGTATTTCTTTTCCTTACTTTTTCATTCCACATGATAAGGCCATAATTTCCTACTATACTCGTTAAAAGAATTATCAAATGTACAATAGTTATTAGACCGTTCATAACTGTATCTTTATACATAAAACCCTGACATATAATCGGTATACATATAAATACATTTATAAGTTCACTAAATCTTTTTGATTTAAAGAATGAAATAATCGAGTTAACAGAAACAATAGCCCCAAATAAGCTCAAATATTCCATAGGCACACTCCCAAAAATTTCACTGTTTTCACTGTTTTTTTACCAAATATTATTTTAACATATTTCAATTATAAATAAAACAAAAATAATACTTAAAAAAAACAAAAGATTAGTATATAAAATCTTTTTATAAAATATTACTATACCCATTTAATTTTAGTTTATTTTAATTTTAAGCGCTTTAAATTTTTTTATATATGAAAATATTAATAATTTATTTTTCTCCCTAAAAAGCCCAAAATTTTTCTATTTTTAAACAAAAAAAGTACGGAGCATAAGCTCCGTACTAAAACACTGTCTATTAAACAGCTTTTTCTTTTTGTTGTAAAGCCATTTGTTTAAGATGTTCTTTCTGTTCTTCTTTAATCTTATTGGCTTTAATAACTTTAGAACGTGAGAATTCTTCTCTGTCTTTTTCCTCCAATGCGTTAGTAATATCGAAAATTCTCTTGATATTACGTGGAAGGATGATATTTTTAAGCGCATTAGCTCTTTTCTGTGCCTTGGATACGGATACAGCGAGTCTGTAAACGCTTGTTTCCATCTCAGCCATTAACATTGAGAGTCTTTTAACCTCAAGAAAGTTAAGATAGGCAATATCGAGCATTGAGTTTGTGCTGTCAAAACCGTAATGTACATTTTCAACAGCTTCCTGTACAGATTTAACTGTAGGAATTTCAACACCCATAACACTCCTGTACTGTATTTTTAATGTATCATCAATAGGTACAGCTCTTGCTATGTCATTACATACACCTAAAGAAATGTTAGCAGCCTGTAAAGCTTTGTAAGCTTTTGAGAAAGTTTCATCGATTCTGCTTTGAATATCTTTAGCAGCTTCAATTAATGCCATCATTTCTCTGATAAGAATATTTCTTTTCTTATCCATAAGCTCATAGCCGAGTTTTGAGAGTTTATATGACTTCTTAGCTTTAATGAGGTTGCCCTTGGTTGGCACACTTGAATTATCCATTAATTAATCACTCCCATTATTCAAAAGAAGTCTTTCTGTAATATTTTTCAACCATCTTAGGATCCATACGGTCAAGCTCTTCTTTAGGGAACATACCTAAAAGATCCCAGCCGAGTTCAAGAGTCTGTTCGATTGAACGGTTTTCTTCTCTACCCTGTGTAACGAATCTACCTTCAAATTCTTTACCAAATTTGAGGTAAAGTTTATCGATGTCTGTAAGTTCTTCTTCACCGATAACAGATGCAAGGCTTCGTGCATCCTGAACTTTTGCGTAACAAGCGAAAAGCTGGTTAGCAACTGCCTGATGGTCTTCACGTGTATAGCCTTTACCGATACCGTCTTTCATAAGACGTGAAAGAGATGGAAGAACTGCTACAGGTGGGTAAATACCAAGCTGTTCAAGCTCTCTATCGAGTGTAATCTGACCTTCTGTGATATATCCTGTAAGGTCAGGGATTGGATGTGTAATGTCATCGTTAGGCATTGTTAAGATAGGAATCTGTGTAACTGAGCCTGATGATGTATTGATACAACCTGCACGTTCATATAATTCCGCAAGGTCTGAATACATATAACCTGGGAAACCTTTACGTCCTGGAATTTCACCTTTAGATGAGGAGAATTCACGGCAAGCTTCCGCATATGATGTCATGTCTGTCATAACTACGAGTACGTGCATATTGTGTGTATATGCAAGGTATTCAGCAGCTGTAAGAGCACAACGTGGTGTTATAATTCTTTCGATGATAGGGTCGTTTGAGAGGTTAAGGAACATAACAACTCTTTCAAGAACGCCTGATTCTTCAAAGCTACGTTTGAAGTAGTCAGCAACGTCGTTTTTAACACCCATAGCAGCGAATACGATACAGAAGTTATCTGCTTCGTCGCCTGAAATGTTAGCCTGCTGAACAATCTGAACTGCAAGCTGGTCATGACACATACCTGAACCTGAGAAGATAGGAAGTTTCTGACCTCTGATAAGAGATGTAAGACCGTCGATTGTCGAAATACCTGTCTGAATAAAGTTTTTAGGGTAAACACGTGATACAGGGTTAATCGGCATACCGTTTACATTTCTGTATTCATCAGCACGAATTGGGCCAAGACCGTCTTTTGGACGTCCAGCACCGTCAAATACACGTCCAAGCATTTCCTGTGAAACTGCAAGTTCCATAGGTTTACCTGCGAAACGTGTTCTTGTATTAGCAAGTGAAAGACCTGTTGTACCTTCGAAAACCTGTACAACTGCACGGTTTCCCTGAAGCTCAACTACACGTCCGATACGTTTCTTTCCGCCTTCCATATAAATGTCAACCATTTCGTCGAATGATGCGCCTTCAATGCCATCAACAACGATAAGTGGTCCGTTAACTGAGTTAAGTCCTAAATATTCAAGATTCACTTTTTCTCCTCCTTTCTTAGTTATTGTATTCTTCTATAATATTGTCCGCATATACATCAATGTCTTTGATGTACTGGTCAATGATGGAGAAATCGCTATTTGAAACGTCATATTTGATATTAACGATCTTATCAAATACAGGACATTTACGAACAACTGACATAGGTACACCTTTTGAAACAATTTCTTTGCCTCTCTTATAGAGATGAAGAATAACTTCAAGCATTTTTGACTGTTTTTCAAGAGGTACGTATGTATCTACTTCGTGGAATGAGTTCTGCTGTAAGAAACCAACACGAATAAGTCTTGCAATTTCAAGAATAAGTTTCTGATCATCTGGTAAAACGTCAGAACCGATAAGTTTAACGATTTCCATAAGGTTGTTTTCTTCCTGTAAGATTACAGACGTTTCTTTACGGAACTGATTGAATTTTGGTCCTACATGTTCTGTATACCATTTTTCAAGGTCAACTATGTATTCTGAATAGCTGTTTAACCAGTTGATAGCTGGGTAATGTCTTGCATAAGCAAGGTCTTTATCAAGAGCCCAGAAACATCTGATGAAACGTTTTGTATTCTGTGTAACTGGTTCAGAGAAGTCACCGCCGGCTGGTGAAACAGCACCGATGATACTTACAGAACCTTCTCTTCCGTTAAGACCGATTGTGTAACCACTTCTTTCATAGAACTGTGAAAGACGTGATGGAAGGTATGCAGGGAAACCTTCTTCTGCAGGCATTTCTTCAAGACGACCTGAAAGTTCACGAAGAGCTTCAGCCCAACGGCTTGTAGAGTCAGCCATGATAGCTACATGGTAACCCATGTCTCTGTAGTACTCAGCAAGTGTAATACCTGTATAAATAGAAGCTTCACGAGCAGAAACAGGCATGTTAGATGTGTTAGCAATAAGCACTGTTCTGTCCATAAGAGGTCTTCCTGATTTAGGGTCAATAAGTTCAGCGAATTCCTGAAGAACCTGTGTCATTTCGTTTCCACGTTCTCCACAACCGATATATACGATGATGTCAGCGTCACACCATTTAGCAAGCTGATGCTGCATAACTGTTTTACCACTACCGAATGGTCCAGGGATTGCAGAAGCTCCACCTTTAGCGATAGGGAATAATGCGTCAACAATACGCTGTCCTGTTACAAGTGGTGTGTCAATAGGTTTACGTTCTGTGAAAGGACGAGGGTCTCTGATTGGCCAAACCTGGCAAAGAGTAAGTTCTTCTCTTTCACCTCTGATATTTTTAATAACAACAACTACATCATTAACTTTGTATTTGCCGTCTGGTTTAACTTCGATAACTTCACCGCTCTGATAAGGAGCAACAAGACATCTGTGCTCGATAAGAGTAGTTTCAGGACATGTAGCGTAAATGTCGCCGCCTTTTACATAATCGCCAACTTTTACTTTAATAGTAACGTCCCATAATTTTTCTTCGTCAAGAGCGCCTATATTAAGACCTCTCTGAATGAAAGCTCCTGATGTATCTTCGAATATTTTAAGAGGTCTTTCGATACCGTCATATATATTAGTGAGGATACCAGGGCCTAATGTTGCCGCCATAGGGTGGCCTGTAGGGATAACCGGTTCACCGATTTTAAGTCCTGTTGTTACTTCATAAACCTGAATGATTGTGAGGTCTGGACGGATACCGATAACTTCACCGATAAGCTTTTCATTACCTACATAAACCATTTCCTGCATATGAAGAATATCGCAGTTCTTTACAGTAACAACGGGTCCGTTTATTCCCTCAATAACTATATTGTTATTAACCTGAGTCATAACCGTTGCCCACCTTTCTTTTTCTAAGAATTATAATTTTCGTTTAACAATTTTTAATAATGCTTAAATTATTAATATGGATAAAGCTTTTTGCTTTATGGCTTTTTTGCCTTCACCAATTAGAACTCAGGAATTGTTAAACCGCTTTCTTTAATAAATCCTTCTTTTGCCTGATTTAATCTAAAGTCAAAAGTTTCATCTGAGATAAGGTTTGCGTCTTTCTTTTTAATGATAACGCCACCGATTAAAATACCTCTGTCAAGTTTTAATGTAATATTGTACTGATATTTTAATTCGTCAACGATTTTTTCGCAAAGAGCCATATCTCTTTCGTTACAGCAAAGTTCAAAATCTTTTGTGTCCATGATTTTTTCTGCTTTGCCTAATCTATCAATGATAAAGTTTTTGTAGTCGTCAGTTTTCATGTAGTCGTTAAGACGAACAACAACTTTATCGAAAATATCATTTACAATTTCGTCACGTTTTTTAATAAGCTCAACTCTGTAGCCACGAAGTTTTTTAGCCACAACTTGTTTATATTCACGCTGAATTTTTAAGTTTTCAAATTTGATACGATTTTCTCTTTCTCTCTCGTAATCTTCTTTGAAGGCATTAACTGCTTTAGCTTTCTTTTCATCGTTTTCTTTATCAAGTGCGTTCATCTGGCTTAAGGCGTCTTCTTTCACAATCTGGCTAAAAAGCGTGAGCTTTTCGTTCATATCAACCATAATGAATAACCTCCCGGATTACTTCTCGTTAAATTTTAATACCGATAGCTTCAGTTACATATTTTGTGATGGAATCCTTTTCTCTTCCTGTGCCATTGCTGTCAGGAATGATAGTTAATAAAGGAGTTTTTCTGTTTGTTTTAATATCAAAAAGAATGTCCTCACACATGGTGGAAAGTTTTTCCGTAACCAATAATATACCAATGCTGTTATCGGCAAGAACCTTATCCAAAGCGGCAGAAAACTCCTGTTCTGTACTTGCATAAGTGCCATCGATACCAACAAGACGAAGCCCGGTTTTTGTATCGATGTTATCGCTTATAAGATAGTATCTCATACCGCACCTCCGGTCTCCCATAAAATTTTTAATTTTTTGATAACATTATTATTTTTATTACTGATTAAGAATAAGGATAGAAATGATAACACCGTAAAGAGCAACACCTTCTGCAAGAGCAACGAAGATAAGAGCTTTACCCATGATTTTTGGATCTTCTGAGATAGCACCTAAAGCTGCTGAAGCTGCTGAAGCAACGGCGATACCACCACCAACACATGAAAGACCAGTTGATAAACCAGCACCAACGAATCTCCAACCATTTGCAGCAGCGTTAGCTACTTCAACTGCTTCTGAAGCACCAAATACTGTAGCGCCTGTGAAAGCGAAAAGAAGGCAGAGTGAGAAGAATGAAAGAGCATTGATACCGAATGTGCTTCTTATTGTTCTTTTAGTGATTTCTTTGCCAGATACTTTTTTTCTGTATAATGAAATTAAAGGTGAAACTACTCCAACTGTTAATGCTAAAATTGCTAAATATTCCATAATTAAATCCTCCTAAATTAAAATATTTTAAATTATTTAGTATTTAGTTAATATTTTAAAATTTTTTAAATGTGTTTTATTATTTTTTGCTTAAAACAGGTGTGAATTCCTTGCCACCACCATCGTAGAAACGGCTGAACATTTCGTAGAATTCAAGTCTTAATACCTGAATACCAACGATAAGACCTTCAAGAGCCATAACGAATAAGTTACCGATAGCAACTACAATCCAGTTAGGATCTTCGTGTCCGCCAGCAAGGATGAATACTACCATCATCATACCAACGTGGTTAAGAGCGAAAGCACCAACCCTCATGTAAGAGATAGTATTTGTGATATAGCTTAAAACAACCTCAAAAAGTTCAAAGATATTGTCTACTATGAAGCTTCCAATATTTTTAGGCATCCAGTGTTCTTCACCATTTACAAGTTCGCTTAATGGCTCTCTTAAGAAGATAAGTAAAAGAGCAATAAGCATAAGAGGTGTTACCCAACCAGCACTTTCAATAGCAAAAGGTTCTGGGAAAATTTCTGTTAAGAAAAGATCACGAACTCCTAATTTAATTACAAGGCAAATAAAGAATATTAAACCACAAACACCACTTGTGCTAAATAATACTTTACCTTTGTCTCCCTGTTTGAAACCGTTGATAATGTTTAAGAGCATTACAACAACGATCATAACGATACCGATTACGATAGATAAACCGATAGTCATATTAATTCTGCTCATTGGATGGAAGAATCCAGGTATAATAGTTTCTTCAATACCAAATACAGAACCGTAAACATAACCGAAAATCATACTTGAGATACCGCAGTATGCAAGTATTTTACCAAGTGCCATTCTTTTCTTAAATCCAAAGTAAAGACCACCAAGGAAGATGATAGCACCCTGTCCAACGTCACCGAACATAATACCAAAAAGTATAAAATATGTAAGTGCCATAAATGGTGTTGGGTCGATTTCTCCGTATGTAGGTTTTCCATACATATCAAGGAAGAATGCAAAAGGTTTTACAATAGCTGAGTTTTTAACTTTTGATGGTGCAAGAACTCCTTTTTTCTTAAGAGCTTCAGGGTTTTCCACTGTACAGCTTATGTATGGTTTATCTTCAAACTGAGCAACAAATCTGTCTGCATCAATAGCTGGAAGCCAGCCTGCAAGATAGAAGTCAACGTCTGTTTGTGCACATACGTTTCTTAATTTAAAGATTTCATTTTTTTCTAAAAGATAATTATAATATTTGATAATAACATCTTTATATTTTAAAATTTCTTCTTTTGTTTCGTTTTCAAGAGCAGAAAGTTCAGCTTTTAAAGACTCGATTTCAGCTGTTAATGTAGCAATAGCTTCTTTTGCTGTTCCTGTAACGTTTGAAGGTAATTCCATAACTTCAAAATGAAGTGTATCGAATAATCTGTCTGCTTCATGAACATTAGGGCGAGGTACAAAATAGAATCCCCAAACATAACCATTTTCTTGTAAAGCTTCGATAAAGATGATATTTTTTCTGTCTGAAAGGTAAAGTTTATACTTTTCAAAACATTCAACAGGCATTTTACCGAAACGTCTTTTTACAAATTCCATATTAACGATTTCGTCAATCTGGAGGTCTGTTCCCTCAAGAGGTTTAAGCTGAAGGATATTTTTTTCTGTTTCAGAAATTTTAGCTTTGATTTCATTAGCTTTTGTTTCGTAATCCTTCATGTATGCCAATTTGCTATCGCATAATTCAGAAACCTCATCGAGGTTTAATAAACTATCGATTTTGGCATCTACCTGCTCATTGCGATCTATGTTCATTGCTAACATAGCGTCTTCCAATTTTCTAATAGGGTCTGCGTAAGGATTCTGTTCATTGAATGCTCTTAATTTACCAGCATCGTTGATAGTTTCCAAAGCATTTTCAGCATGGAATTCAAAATCCGCCAAAGACTCTTTTAAAATATCGTCCATATTATCTTTAGGAGCAATGAGGGTAATAAATTTCATTTTTTGCAATGACATTATTTTTCACCATCCTTTATTCCTATAAGGTGTCTTTTTATGTCTTTTGAGTCGACACCGTATCTGACACATTCTATAATGTTGGTCAAATTCTTAATTTCAATATTTTTTGCATAGAAATAAGCAAAAGGCATTGTTATGGTTGCGTTATTTCCATGTAAAATTTTTGATGCACAATCCCAGGCAAATTCCTGTAAGTATTCTTCAACATATTCATACTCTGCTTGTTCGAAGAGTTTTTTGTATTTAGTTGAATAAATTATATTGTAGGCATCGTTCCAATTTGGAGCGTCAACCATGTCGGCAATAATTTTCTTGTCAAGCTTATATGTAAGAGGTAATAAATTAGCATATATAAGCTCGCCGTCAAGTTTATGATATCTTTTGCATCTTATGATTCTAAAGAAATTAGTTAAATCAACAAGACCGCCAATAAAATCTTGCAATATTGCAACATCGTTTTTAGGTGCGTATTTTTCAATACGTTTAAGTACTTCCGCATAATAGAGAGAAGATAAAACATTTTCAACTTCAGTGTAGTCAAATTTACCTACTGGAAGGAATCTAACAAGTGGTTCATAGTACTTGGAATTTTTGATAACTTCCATGAAATCCTGAAAAGTTTTTGCTTCTTTAAATGCGTTAAAGTTAATTTTAGAGCGTTGTCTGAAGGCTTCCGAAATACGTGGTTCATAAGAATCTGTTCTTTCGGAAACAAGTTTACGAAGGAAATAAAGCATTTCGTCAATTTCAAGTCTTGTATATATAGCCTCAAGCAATCTGTGATCGTCGCCATTTGCAAATTTTAAAACTCTCATAAACTCTTTTTCAAGCTCAGCTTTAAGTTTACCCTCAATGTAGCTGGTTTTGTTTTCTTTATTGCCTGTTTCTGGGAATGCGTCTTTATAGCCCTCATGACTCATTATGTATTTTGCTATCTGCGGAACAGTTTTCATATTTGCTAAAGCCTCATAATCAGATGGCTTTATTCTCTTGCCGTAAATAGCTTTTGTTTTTGTAACAATCCCACCATAATTCTTTGCAGAGAACATCTTTTTTCTCACCTCTTCCTTTTTTAAATTTTAGGAGGGTTATTTTACGATTTTTTCAAATGTTTTTAAAGCCCAGGTGTCACCGCTTTCTGCACCGATTTTTTCAAGTTCGGCAATAGCAGCTTTCATTTTGGATTCAGCTTCTTGTAAAGCAGTATCAGTTTCTTTAACTAAAGAGTCGGCTGTATTTTTGTAGATTTCCTCTTCGGCAGCGGAAAGCGCCTTAGTGATTTCTTCAATTTCAGCTTTGATCTTTTCGTTTAACTGTGCTTTCATTTTAACACTGTCATCTGTAATGGATTTTGCCATTTTTTCGATTTCAACCAATTTGCTTATAACATCTAAACTTTCATTATTCATACCTAAACCTCCTTCCCAACAAATATTACTTTTACTTACATTATTACCCTAAAATCGACTATATCATTATATTACGTTTTTTGCAATTTATCTATAGGTAATATACATAAACCTAAAAGTTTCTTACATAAAAGTTAATAAAAATTAAAACGAAAATAATAATTTTTAAATTAAAAAATTATTGAATTTTTAGCTATTTTTTTTAGTTTTAAAATATTTTATATTAATAATTCGATTTTGAATAGTAAACTTTGCATAGGTTTATATAAAATTTAGATAAACTTTGTTACTTTTTTTTAAACAATTCGTACATTTTACCAAATTAAATTGTTAAAAAATTAATAATAAAAAAATTTTAATTTTTATGTATTTTTTTTTATAAAAATTAATTTTTCGACTTAAAAATTGATATTAAATTGAAATTTTTTTAATGTACTTCTATGTTAAAATTACTATACAAAATAAAGTTTAAAATAAATTGCTATCAATATTAACAATTGAAAACAGAGTATATTTTTGATATAGTTATTAACAGGCAAAGCCATTTTATTTTTTTGTTTTTTTAGTTATCCACAAAATAAACACTTTATAACTTGTTTTTAATTGTTTATAGTATTAATTTATCCACATTCTGTGTATAAATCTGTGTATAACACATAACAAAAAAACATTATCTTGAAAATAATGGCTTTTTTACACGGATTAATATATGTTAATACCTTGTCCACATATATGTTGATAGTATTGATAACATATTTAAATTATATTTTCACATTTTATTTTTTATAATTATACACATGTATAATGTATTACATAGGAGGAAAAAAATGACTAAATTATGGGATACAGCTAAGTCTGTGCTTAAAAAAAATATGACCGAAGTCGTTTATAATACATGGATAACGGCAATGCAGCTTGTAAGTTATGACGACAATAATATAGTTTTTTATGTAAAAGACAATGAAACAGGTCTTTATAAGGAAACTATTGAAAGAAGATACTTAGAGCAGATAAAAGCAATAATAAACGATATTTCCGGCAAAAATTACAATATTACCATAATAAATGATTCCGACAAAAATACATCAAAACCAAAAGAGAAAAAAGAAGACAATGTTTTAAGAGCAAATCTTAACCCTAGATATACTTTTGACACATTTGTTGTAGGAAGCGGAAACAGAATGGCACATGCGGCAAGCCTTGCGGTTGCGGAAAATCCTGCCGGTGCATATAACCCCCTTTTCCTTTATGGTGACGTTGGACTTGGTAAAACACATCTTATGCAGTCTATAGCTCATTTTATATTAGACAACAGCCCACAAAGCAAAGTTTTATACGTTTCTACAGAAACATTTACAAATGAGCTTATTAACTCAATTAAAACAAACACAAACGAACAATTCAGAAATAAATACAGAGATGTAGATGTACTTCTTATAGACGATATTCAGTTTATAGCCAAAAAAGAAAGTACACAGGAAGAATTTTTCCATACATTTAATGCATTACATACAGCAAACAAACAAATTATTATTTCAAGTGATCGTCCACCAAAAGAAATTCAAACTCTTGAAAGCAGGTTAAGAAGCCGTTTTGAAGGTGGTCTTATAGCAGATATTCAGCCACCTGATTATGAAACAAGAATGGCAATTTTAAGAAAGAAAACTGATTCCGAAAACCTTGATATACCTGATAATGTAATATCTTTTATAGCAAAATCAATTATTTCAAACATAAGAGAGCTTGAAGGAGCTTTAACAAGAATTGTTGCTTATGCAAAACTTACAGGAAGTGAAATTACACCTGAATTTGCACAAAACTCTTTAAAAGATATTTTCAGCGAGAAAAAAGAAACAGAAATTACTATACCTTTAATACAGGAAATAGTATCTTCTTATTACAAAATATCTGTAGCTGACTTAAAAGGCCCTAAAAAACCAAAAAATATTGCTTATCCAAGACAGATAGCAATGTATCTTTCAAGAAAACTATTGGACTCATCTCTTCCTAGAATAGGGGAATTTTTCGGAGGACGTGACCATACAACAGTAATTCACGCTTGTACAAAAATAGAAAAAGAACTTGAAAAGGATAAAGAACTTGAAAAAACCCTTTTTGAACTTGAAAAAAGGATAAAAGGAGCTTAAATTTAAGCTTGTTTATTTTATGTTAATTTTGTGTTCAAAAAATGTTGATAACTTTTGTTTTAAAAACAAGCTGTTAACAATGTTAATATCTTAAAAATTTAATTTTATTTATCAACATAGTTAATATTTGTTAAAAACTTTGATTTTTAAACGTTTTATGAGTTATCAACAAATAAACAGGCCCTACTACTATTACTACTAATTTAACTTTATTATTTTATTAATTTATTAAAAACTTTATTTTGTTAACAACTAAGTTATCCTCATACAAAAATTATAAGGAGAGATTTTATGGAATTTATTTGTCAGAGAAGTGATCTTTTAGATGCAGTAAATATAGTTTCAAAAGCAGTAAACAGTCGTACTACTCTTCCTATATTAGAGTGTATTTTAATAGAAGCAAATAATACCGGAATTTCTTTAACTGCTAACGACCTTGAAATAGCTATAAAAACAAAAGAAATAGAGGCAGAAGTTATTGAAGACGGTTCTATAGCAATAAATGCTAGCTTTTTCTTTGATATTATTAGAAAATTTACTGGTGAAAAAGTAAAACTTTCATGTTCTGATGATTTTAAGACAGTTTTAACTTGTGATAAGAGTAAGTTTAATATTATGGCTCAAAACAGTGAAAGTTTTCCTAAAATCGAAAATTTCGAAAAAGAAAACAGCATAAAAATAAAATCTTCTGTTTTTAAAAATATGATTAAACAAACAGTTTTTTCTGTAGCAGCAGATGCGTCAAATAGACCTGTTTTAACAGGTGAACTTATTGAAACTGATAATAATAAAATTTCAATGGTTTCTGTTGACGGTTACAGAATTTCTTATATCGAAGAAGAAATTGAAAATGCTGATGAAAATAGTATAATCGTTCCTGGAAAAACATTAAACGAGCTTTCAAAAATTCTTCCTTCAGAAGAAGATGATTTTGTTTATATTTTCTTTGATGATAAAAACATTCTTTTTGATATTTCGGGAAATATACTTTTATCAAGACTTATTGACGGTGACTTTATAAAATACGAACAGAGTTTTACAAACGAATATAAAACTAAAATTATCGTTAATAAAACAGAACTTTTACAGGCTCTTGACCGTGCTTCTTTATTTGCAAAGGAAATTAAAAAAATACCTGTTAAATTTGAAATATCTTTGGGATTATTAAAAATATCTTCAGATTCCCAGTTCGGAAATACAGAAGACGAAATTCATGCGGAAACAGACGGCGATAATTTAAAAATTGCTTTTAACCCAAGATATATTTCAGAGGCTTTAAGAGCGATTGATGAAGATTATGTATCTATGTATTTTACAACTTCTTTAAGCCCTTGCATTATTAAAGGTACTGAAAAAGAAAATTATAAATATCTTGTTTTACCTTTAAGAATTTAATTTTTACTGTTTTTTAAGAGGTGATTTTTTGTATATAAAAAGTCTTAGTTTAAAGGATTTTAGAAATATTTCGGAAATTAATATTGAGCTTTCCGAAAAAACAAATATTCTTTATGGAGATAACGGCCAGGGAAAAACAAATATACTTGAATCTATTTATATTTCTTCTATGGGTCGTTCTCAAAAAACAAGAACAGAAAATCATCTTATAAAAAAAGATAAAAAAGAAGCTCATATTACGACATATACGTCAGAAGGAAATACTATTGATGTTCATATAGTAAATGAAGGGCGAAAATCTATACTTGTAAATAAAATACCGGTTAAAAAATTGGGTGACCTTTTCGGGAATTTATTAACGGTTATATTCTCTCCCGATGACCTTAATTTAATAAAAGGCGGACCTTCAGAACGTAGACGATTTTTGGATATGGAAATATGCCAGATTAATCCTTTGTATTACAATAGCCTTAAAAATTATTATAAGATTTTAAAACAAAGAAATTTACTTCTTAAATTAAATGATGTTAATTATGAGCTTTTATCCGTTTATGATGAACAGCTTTTTATGTATGCTGAAAAGATTATATCTTTAAGAGAAAGCTATATTAAAAAAATAAATGACTATGCAAATGATAAACATAAAAAAATAACATCTGGTAAAGAAGAGCTTTTGCTTAAATATAAACCAAATGTTAATATTAATGATTTTTTTGAAAAATTTAAACAAAACAGAGAAAAAGATATATATTTAAAAAATACAATGTCCGGTCCTCATAAAGATGATATTTCATTTTTTATAAATGGAAAAGATGCTAAAATATATGGTTCTCAGGGACAGCAGAGAACGGCTGTTTTGTCCGTTAAACTTTCTGAAATAGATATAATTAAAAATATTACAAATAAAAAACCTGTTCTTTTGTTAGATGATGTTTTATCCGAACTTGATGATAAAAGACAGTCTCTTTTGGTAGAAAATATGTTTGACCTTCAAACTATTATTACTTGTACGGGTTTTGACGCATCTTTATCTAAATTAAAAGAAAGTGCAAAAGTATTTTGTATTAAAGAAGGAAATATAATATAAAAAAACACAGGAATAGCCTGTGTTTTTTTATTTAAATAAATTGTTTTTCTGTTTCTTAAGCTGGTATATTTCCTTCATCAAATATTTTTTGATTTTTTTTCATAGTTATTTTATAGAAAATTATAACTATTATAAGAGAACATAAGTCTGATAAAGGTTGTGACCATATAATACCTTCTAATCTAAAAATTTTGTCAAGTACAAATAATGATGGTATATAAATTAAACCTTGACGGCAAATTGAAGTTATAAGTGAAGGTAATGCTGCTCCCATAGCCTGGAGTGAGTTCATAAAAACGAAGAAAAGTCCGAATAATGTAGTTGTTGTAAGCATTTTTCTTGAAAAGCTAACAGCGTAGCCTATTGATGTTGTTTCTGTTAAGAAAACTCCAACTATGTTGTTTATAAATACAAAACATAATATAGTTAAACATGCGCACATTATGAAAGAAAATAAAAGTGAAAATCTAAGTATTTCTTTAAATCGTTTCTTGTTTCTTGAACCGTAGCAAAAACCTAAAAGAGGCTGAACTCCTTGTCCTAAGCCAATGGCTGCAAGAGTGATTATAATCATTACTTTAAATGTTACACCCATAGCGGCAACTGCCATATCTCCATATTTTGAAATTACGCTGTTTGCTGTTATTTGTGCAACACTCATAAGTATTGAACCCAAAGATGATGGTATACCTATTGATATTGTTTTTGAAAAAACTTTTTCCTTTAATGTAAAATCTTTTATGTTTATACTTAATATGGATTTTTTTCTTAAAAAATAAATTATGTAATATGCAGCACCAAATATATTTCCTATAACAGTAGCTATTGCCGCACCTTTTATTTCAAGCCCCATTGTAAGAATCATAATTGGGTCTAATATGATATTTGTTAAGTTACCAATAAACATACCTGTCATGGCAACTCCAGGTTTACCTTCACCACGTATTACATTTGAAAAACAAGTTCCTACAAGTACAAACGGACCACAAAAAGAAACTATTGTTAAATATGTTTTAGTATATTCGTATGTTTCCGCACTTGCACCAATAAGTACAAGTATATCGTCCATGAAGATAAGTAAAAAAGCCATAAATGCAATACCTACTATTACACATGACCACATACAGAATGAAGAAACTTTTTTTACATAATCATATTTTCCTTCACCCAATGACCTCGAAATTACAGAAGAACCACCAATTCCGAAAACATTACCAAAAGCAGTAAAAAAAAGAAAAACTGGAGTTGCAAGAGATACAGCTGCAACCTGAAAATCGTTTCTTGTTTGACCTATAAAGAAAGTGTCTGCAAGATTATATATTAAAACCATAAGCATAGCTACGATAGAAGGTATAGCATTTTTAAATACTGCACTTCTTACAGACATATTTGTAAATCTGCTTAAATCACTTTTATCCATTTTAAAATCTCCTTATTATCTTAAAATATTGCAATAGCACGCTATTGATTTATATAAAATATAAGATTATTAAAAATAATTTTTAGTCTATATTTTCATAAAGCTTTTTAAGAAGTTCCTGTAATTGATGTTCTTCTTGTTTAGTAAAGTTTTTTAATATTTTCTTTTCTGTGTTATATTTATTTGCTATACAAATATTGCAGACTTCAAAGCCTTTATCTGTAAGATGTGCAATTTTTATTCTTTTGTCTACTTCGTCATTGGTTAAATATATGAGTCCTTTTTTTTCAAGTCTTTTTATAATTCCAACAACTGTAGGCTGTGAAACAGAAAAAAACTGTTCAAATGATTTTAAATATGAAGGCATGTTTGCATTATACATATCATTCATAAAAAATAAAAATTTAAGTTGTGAATATGTTATATCGACTTCTTTAAGTTCTTTGTTAAGATTTTTATAAAGCTTATCATTTATAAGTTTTATAAGCATACCACAATGTATATCTTTCATAAAAAACACTCCTTACTCATAGTATGCTATTATTTTAGTTAGTTATAAAAAAAAAGTCAATAAAAAAGTTTTATAACAAACAAAAATATTAAAAAAATATAACCACAGTTTTAAAACTGTGGTTATTAATTTATTCCATATCAACTTTATATCCGAATTCTCTCATAGCATTTGCTATATGCTGGTACATTGCGTATTTTGCGCCGACAGCGTCTTTATTTTTTATACATTCAATTATTAAAAGGTGATCTTTTTTAGGGCAGTTTAAAACAGATACTTTTTTTTCACTTGCTTCTTCTGCAATATTAATTCCTTCTTCGAGTATAGGTAAAAGTGATTTTACTAAATTGTTGTGAGATGCTTTTGCTATAGCGCCATGGAAAAGTTTATCAGTTTCTGTTCTGTCTCCTCCATTTGATACAATTTCATCGTTTATCATACCGTATTCTATTATTTTATTGATTTCTTCTTCTGTTCCTCTTTTTACAGCAAGATAAACCATGTAAGGCTCAAATATAAGACGCATTTCCAAAACGTCTTTTAATTTTACGAAAACATTTTCAAGTTCATGTATACCTAAATCATCAAAAACTTCATTATGTTCTGTTACAAAAGTGCCTTTTCCTCTTTTTATTTCCAGAATATTGTGCGCAGCAAGATAACGTACAGCTTCTCTTAAAGTTGTACGGCTTACTCCAAGCTCTTGAGATAGTATGTTTTCATTTGGAAGTTTATCTCCAGGCGCAAATCTTTTTTCTATTGTAATCATATCAATAATTTCTTCAGCTACTCTTTCGGAAAGAATTTTTTCGCCCTTATTCATATGTAAAAATCCTCCTTAAAATATTTTATGTACACATACGTTGTATGTTGTCTTATAAAAGTTGTATAACCATACAACATAAGTATATCAGTATTACATAAAAAATCAATATCAAAAATAAAAACGCCTTTAAAATATAAATAAACTTATATCTTAAAAGCGTTTTAGTAATTTAACCTTCGTAGAATGTGTATTCTTCTTGTATGTTTTCTATAGGAATATCCTTATTTAAAAGCATTTTTGTAGTTTCATAATGTATATCACGTACTCTGTTTAAATCTTTTGGTCTTACATCTGTTTTTTGCTGTTCTTCTGGCATTGTTATAATATCATAAACTGATCTTACCTGGAAATAATTTCTGCCTGAAGGTATTCTAAACTGTGTCCAGACAGGCACAACAGATATTTTTTTAATTTTTGCAACATCGTCTGTTTTTTCAAAATCCATATTTAAAATTACGCCCGCATTTCTTGGAGGTGTTGTTTGAGATGAAATAAAGTTCCCTAAAGAATAAATTATAAATCCTGTTTTTTGGTTTCCGTTTTCATCTGTAAGAGTACGCATTTCCATAGGCTGTAAAACATGAGGGTGACTTGCAAGTATTATATCTGCACCGGATTCAAACATTAAATCTGCCCAGTTTTTAAATACATCTCTTACATATAATTCGTATTCATTACCCATGTGTGGCATAACTACAACAAAATCAGGGTTTTCTGCTTTTGCTTTTTGTATTTTTTCTTTTACAAGCTGTTCAGACATAACGTTTACAAGATAAGGATCCGGTACGTTTATACCGTTAGTTCCGTATGTAAATGATACAAAAGCAAATTTTATGCCGTTTATTTCTTTTATAAGAGTTTCTTCGCTTTCTTCCTGTGATGCATAGGTTCCTACATGAGAAATTCCTTTTTCATCAAGTTTTTGTATTGTTCTTAAAAGACCGTTTTTTCCTTTATCCATACAGTGATTGTTTGCTGTTGTAACTAAATTAAATCCGGCATCTTTTAATGTATCTAAAAATGAGTCCGGAGTATTAAAGCATGGATAATCGCTTATTCCGACTTCTTCTCCCGCAAAAACTGTTTCAAGATTTCCAATTACAAGGTCTTTTCCTTCAAAATATTTTTTTACTTCAGTAAAATTATGAGAAAAATCATAAGTTTTTGTTTCAGAGTTATAAGCTTCTTCATACTGGTAGCTGTGAACCATAATATCGCCTACAACAGAAAAAGACGCTGTTGTAGTTATTGGTTTTTCCTGTATAACTTCTTCCTTAATTTCTTCTTTTGTTTCGGTATTTTCGGTTTCTTTTTTGTTATTACAACCGCAAAGACCGATGATGAGAACAAGTAAAATAAAAATTAAATTTGAAAATTTTTTACTCATTTTTAATCCCTCTGTTTCTATCTTTTATTTTTCTTATTATCTCAAAATAATATTGTTTTGTCAAAAAATTAAATATTTTAAGATATTTTGGAAATAAAAAAAGGTGTTGGCTTCCCAACACCTTATATTTTATTCGTCTTCTTCAGTATCAAAATCGGAAGGTATATTTGCTTCTATATTTTCAGTAAATTTTTCTTCTGCGTTTGATACATCGTCTTCGTGAATTTTAGTAACACCTACAACAGATATATTTTCTGTCATATTAATAAGTTTAACACCTTGAGAAACTCTGTTAAATGTAGATATGTCTTTAACACGGAGTCTTATAATAACACCTTCACTTGATATTATCATAAATTCTTCAAGGTCGTTAACCATACATACGCCTACAAGTTTACCTGTTTTTTCAGTGATTTGATGTATTTTTACACCTTTTCCGCCTCTGCCCTGTACATTAAAGTCAGATGCAGGAGTAGTTTTTCCGTAACCATTTTCAGTTACGTTTAATACTTTCATGTCTTCTTCTATGATACCGGCAAAAACAACTCTGTCATTATCATTAAGTGTAATAGCTCTTACACCTGTTGCGTTTCTGCCTATAGCTCTTACGTCATTTTCATTAAATTTGATACCAAGACCTAAGTTTGTAGCTACAAAAATATTTTTGTTTCCGTCTGTTACAAAGGCTGATATAAGTTCGTCGTCATCACGTAAGTTAACGGCTATAAGACCGCCTTTTCTGATATTTCCATAAAGGCTCATAGATGTCTTTTTGATAATACCTTTTTTAGTAACCATAACAAGATATTCATTTTCTTTAAATTCTTTAAGAGGAATTACTGTGTTAATGGTTTCGCCCGGTGAAAGATTTAAAAGGTTTACAATAGCCATACCTTTTGCGTTTCTTCCGGCTTCCGGTATTTCGTATCCTTTGATTTTGAATACTCTTCCAAGACTTGTGAAGAAAAGAATATAATCATGTGTTGATGATATAAACAAGTCTTTAACAGCATCTTCTTCTCTTGTTTGCATACCGATAATACCTCGTCCGCCTCTGTTTTGGCTCTTATATGTATCTAAAGGTATTCTCTTTATGTAGTTAAACTGTGTAAGAGTTATAACGTCTGTTTCTTCTTCGATTAAGTCTTCGATATCAATTTCTCCAGGATTATTTATAATTTCTGTTCTTCTGTCATCTTTATATTTTGCCTGGATAGCTCTTATTTCGTCTTTAATAACGCCTAAGAGTTTAACTTTATCTGCAAGAATTGATTTGAAGTAAGCTATTTTTTCCATGAGCTCTTTATATTCAGCATCAATTTTTTCATGTTCAAGACCTTGAAGTCGTCTTAACTGCATTTCAAGTATGGCTTGAGCCTGCATATCTGAAAAACCAAAGCGTTCCATAAGTCTTTCTTTGGCGTTATCGTAGCTTGTTCTTATAATTCTTATAACTTCGTCAATATTATTTATTGCAATTCTTAAGCCCTCTAAAATATGAGCTCTTTTTTTTTTTTTTTCAAGGTCAAACTCTGTTCTTCTTGTTACAACAGAAATCTGATGTTTAAGATATTCTGTAAGTATATCTTTAAGGTTTAATACAACAGGTTTTCCGTCAACAAGCGCAATCATAATAGCGCCAAAGCTTTCCTGAAGCTGAGAATATTTATAAAGCTGGTTTAAAACAACGTTTGCGTTTACATCTTTTTTAAGCTCTATTGTAATTTTAATGTCATCGCCGGCAGATTCGTCCAAAAGTCCGCTTATACCTTCAATTCTCTTTTCTTTTACAAGGTCTGCGATTTTTTCAACAAGACGGGCTTTGTTTACTTGGTAAGGAAGTTCTGTAACAATAATGTTTTCACGTCCGTTTTCGGCAGGTACTATTTCTGCTTTTGCACGAACAATGATTTTTCCTCGTCCTGTTTTATATGTGGCACGAATACCGCTTCTTCCAAGTATAACGGCGCCTGTAGGAAAGTCCGGACCTTTTATAAGTTCCATTAAATCTTCTACGTCAGTTTCAACACCGTTTATTTTGTCATCTATAAGTTTTACAACACCGTCAATAACTTCGTTTAAGTTATGAGGTGGTATATTTGTAGCCATACCAACGGCAATACCAGATGAACCGTTTAAAAGAAGGTTAGGTATTCTTGCAGGTAAAACTGTAGGTTCTTTATCGTCACCATCATAGTTTGGTATAAAGTCTACTGTGTTTTTATCAATATCAGCAAGAATTTCGTCTGTGATTTTGCTCATTCTTGCTTCTGTATATCTTGGAGCTGCGGCACCGTCACCGTCAACGGAACCAAAGTTTCCGTGACCGTCAACAAGCATATATCTCATTGAGAAATTTTGAGCCATACGAACCATGGCCTGATAAATGGAGCTGTCACCGTGAGGGTGATATTTACCCATTGTTTCACCGACAATACGCGCGGATTTTTTATATCCTTTTGTTGAGTCGTTGTTTGTCTGATGCATTGCGTAAAGAATACGTCTTTGTACAGGTTTTAAACCATCACGCACATCAGGAAGAGCCCTTGCGACAATAACGCTCATTGCATAGTCGATGTAACATTTTCTCATTTCGTCATTCAAATCGACGGATACAATTTTATCCTTTTCGTTACTGTAAAATTCATCACTCATTTATATTAAAGTCCTTTCCGTAATAAACCGAATATATACGGTATGATATTTTTAGAAGTCCATTTCTGCATACTGTGCATTTTCGGAAATAAAGTTTCGTCTAGGTTCTACTAAATCGCCCATTAAAATACTGAAAATTTCGTCTGCTGCAACAGCATCATTAATACTTACTTTTTTAAGTATTCTATTTTCAACTGCCATAGTAGTATCTCTTAACTGGTCAAAGTCCATTTCACCAAGACCTTTGTATCTTTGAATTCCTTTTACACCGTTTCTGCCTATTTTATTAAATAATTCTTCAAGCTGGTTATCGTCGTAAACATAGTAATACTGTTTATTTTTTTCTACACGATAAAGAGGAGGCTGTGCGATATAAACCTTTCCTTCGTCAATAAGAGGACGCATATATCTGTAGAAGAAAGTAAGAAGAAGTGTTCTTATGTGGGCGCCGTCAACATCGGCATCTGTCATAATTACAATTTTATGATAACGAAGTTTTGAAATATCAAAATCATCAGAAATGCCTGTACCAAAAGCAGTTATCATATTTTTAATTTCTTCACTGTTTAATATTTTATCAATACGCGCTTTTTCAACGTTTAAGATTTTTTTTTTTATAGGAAGAACAGCCTGAGTTTTAGGGTCACGGGCCTTTTTAGCAGAACCGCCCGCAGAATCACCCTCTACTATATAAACTTCACAGTTTTTAGGGTCTTTATCGGAACAGTCTGTAAGTTTACCAGGAAGTCTTGAATTTTCCAAAACACTTTTACGTCTTATAAGTTCACGTGCTTTTTTGGCAGCGTCACGTGCACGTGATGCAACGAGGGCTTTTTCAAATATGGCTTTTCCTATAGCTGGATTTTCATGGAGGAAATATTCAAGTTTTTCACTTAATATAGAATCAACTACAGGTCTGACTTCGCTGTTTCCAAGTTTTGTTTTAGTCTGACCTTCAAACTGTGGTTCTGATATTTTAACAGAGATTACGGCAGTAATACCTTCTCTTACGTCATCACCTGTAAGGTTTTTGTCGTTGTCTTTTAAAAGTCCAAATTGTTTTCCGTAATCGTTTATAGTTTTTGTAAGACCGCTTTTAAAACCTGCGAGGTGAGAACCGCCGTCTGTAGTATTAATGTTGTTTACAAAAGTAAAAATATTTTCAACAAAGCCGTCGTTGTGCTGGAAAGCAACTTCAACATAAATGTCGTCTTTCATTCCTTCGGCATAAAAAACTTCTTCATAAAGAGGAGTTTTATTATTGTTTATAAAGGACACAAACTCTTTAATACCGCCTTCGTAGCAGAAAGACATAAAGTTTTCTTTTCCGATTCTTTCGTCTTTTAAGTTAATTCTTAATCCTTTTGTTAAAAATGTGGTTTCACGAAGTCTTTGTCTTAAAACATCATAATCATAAACTACTTCGTCGAATATTTCAGGGTCTGCTTTAAATGAGATAGAAGTACCTCTTTTGTCGGTTTCTCCTACAATTTCAAGCTTAGACATTACTTTTCCTTTTTCATAATGTTGTTCGTAAATTTTACCGTCTGTCATTACGTTTACGGTAAGGCTTTCTGAAAGAGCGTTTACAACAGATGCACCAACACCATGAAGACCGCCGGAAACTTTATATCCGCCACCGCCGAATTTACCGCCTGCATGAAGAATTGTAAATACAACTTCAACCGCCGGAATTCCTTTTTGATGATGAATACCAACAGGAATACCACGTCCGTCATCGGTAACAGTAATAATTTCGCCTTCTTTTATAGTAACGTCAATATTTTTGCAATATCCCGCAAGTGCTTCGTCAACTGCATTATCTACAATTTCGTATACAAGATGATGAAGACCTCTTGATGATGTTGAGCCTATGTACATACCGGGTCTTTTTCTGACCGCTTCAAGTCCCTCAAGAACTTGTATTTGATTTTCATTATAATCTGCCGGCATAGTTTATTATCTCCTTAAAGTAATTTTTGGTTTATATGGGATAAAAAAATTAAATTTATAAAAATAAAAAATTTAAGCCATATAAGACACTTATATATTTTTTCTAAAAAAATTAGATTTTAATGTTCTTTTTAAATTATAGCATAATTTTTCGAAATTTACAATGTTATTAGCTTAAAACTTAAAAATAATATATTTTTTTTGTTTATAAAATTTTGTTCTGTTTCTACATTAATATAGTATTATCTAACATATTTTCTAAAAAATATATAAATTTTAAAAATAATACCAAAAAGTTTTCTAAATAAAACTTCAAAAAATCCTAAAATATAAAACAAAGTTTCATTTTACAAAAAAAATACCCAAAATTTACGATATA
>CALWSX010000163.1 GCA_944384285.1 uncultured Lachnospiraceae bacterium | reverse complement strand
GTCTATGATAGAATATGTATCCCCACTTTCTTTATTATTATCCGCTGTTGAAAATGCAACTGCAGAAGCTGTAAAATATGTATATTCTTCAATAAAATTTATTGTAACTGTATCTGTATCATAAATTTTGTCTCCTGATTTTACTTTTATATTCAAAACTTCTTCAATTAATTTTTTTACTTTTCTGTAAAAATTTCCATTATCATTCGAAATATCTGTTCGTATAATTGTTTCAAAGCTACCTTTTGAATTTTTAAAAACAATGAGCTCTGATACAAATATTCTTTCTTTATCAAAAAGAGCTTTCATTCTGTTTTCTGCTTCTGTATTAAACACAGTTTTTCGATTAACTTCTTTATCTATGTCAGAAAGTATATTTGATACCTGTTTTAATTGTTTAATAAATATTTCTCTTGTTTCTTTAAGTTTGTTTTTCCAAAATGTATTAAGAGATTCTAACTTTATTTCATTATCGATATTTTCTTTAAGTTCTTCGCTTTTTATACAATGTCTTGTTAAATATGATTTATCCCCTGTTTTTTTATACTCTGTTATTATATTTTTGTTTATGCCGCTTTTTGCACATTTGTCTTTTGACTCACACTTTTCACATACACGTTTTAATGTATTTTCTGTCACATTTGATTTTGAAATTTTATATGTATTATCTACGCTTCCTTCTATCGTCTTTGACAATTCATAAAACGCTCCCGAAAAACTCTTAAGCCTTTGGTTTGAAACGCTTTGCATCTTATAAATATGGTCTTCAAATAAATCCTCGCTATGAGAAATGCTTCCTGCATATTCACAAAAAGTTTTTGGAATAAAAACAAAAAATATAAAAGAAAAAACGAAACTCCTTAATATTAAAAGCATCGTATTTACATCAGAAAAATAAAACGATAATATACTTACAACAGCAAAAAATGAAAGTCCAACTACAAGTTTACCATATCTGTTTAGAGCTCCTGAAACAACTCCTGAAACAGAAAACATTAAAAACTCATTTGCTCCTGTATAACCGCAAAAATAAAGCACAGAACCTATTATAACCCCTGATGCGGCACCAAGAGAAAGCCCGCCTTTATATCCTGAAAAAAGAATAACAACACCTGTTAAAACAAGCCCAAGACGTATATTAAAAACAGTTATTTCAAAAAGACCACACGCTGCCAAAGACAGTATAAACATAAGGGCCAAAAATTCTTCTGTATTTATTATCTTTCTTGTATGACTTGTCTTTAAAAGCTCTATACCTTTCTGCATTCCTGCAAATACAAATAAAACAGAAATTGCTTCCAAAAAAGATATAAAAAGAAGATACATTGAAAAACCGTCTAAAAGAGCATATATAACTCCTCCAAAAGCCGTGCTGACACTTGCCAAAATAGCTTTTTGTTTTTGTGTAAGCCTATCCATTTTTTTAGATAGTATTACGTTCATAATTGCAAAAACAAGCATTATGAGTAAAAACCTAAACATGAAAATATTATCGCCATAGGATAAGAAACCTATATTTAAACATGCTGCTACTATGTAAAATTCCGCCCCCTGCAAAAAAAACATTGCTAAAAACGCAAAAGCAAGCGGATTAAAGCTGCCTAACAGAAGTATTCGACCAATTAAAATTGCTGTTACGGGCAGTTTTAATTTATTAAGTATACTCACAAAAGAATTATTTTTATATCGCCTTTTTCTTATCTTTTTATTAAGTGTTAAAAACAAATTAGCCATAAACTCTATCCTCCTTCTTCATAGAAAGATTATAAATGTTTATGGCTTAAAAATTTGTCAAATTATGACCATCTTTAAATTTAAAATAATACATGGTTTCACAAAATATTACAGGCTTAAACTTATTAAAAGAGCTTTATCTACCTTTTTCATTATGCTTGCATCAAGATGACATACCTTTTCTCTTAATCTTTTTTTATCAATAGTTCGTATTTGTTCAAGAAGAACGACAGAATCTTTTACAAGATAATATTTTTCTGCTTCTATTTCTATATGGGTAGGAAGCTTTGCTTTATTTATTTGTGATGTAATTGCCGCACAGATTACTGTAGGGCTGTATTTGTTACCTATGTCATTCTGTAAAATCAAAACAGGTCTTACGCCCCCCTGCTCTGAACCTACAACAGGGCTTAAATCGGCATAAAATATATCTCCTCTTTTTATAATCACTAAACTCACACTCCGTTTTTACTTTTTACTTGGTTAAACGGCTGCAAAAACGAACTTTTTTCCTATCAAAATATGTAATAACGCAGCACTGTTTTTATTATTCTTGCCTTTAAATGTAAATCATATTCAGTTTAAGTGTGAGTATAGTAAATAAGATTTATTTTATGTTTGTTTTATAAACTCTTGGAACCCTTTTTGAAATAAGACATACAACCTCATAACATATAGTACCTTGTATTTTTGCAATTTCATCTGCTGTAATTTCGTTATCACCCTGTTTTCCCAAAATTACAACTTCGTCATTTACTTTTATATCTTCAATATGAGTAACATCAATCATAAACTGGTCCATACAAACTCTTCCGACAACATTCGCAAATTGTCCATTTACAAGAACTCTTCCCCCTTTTTGCATTGACCTTAAAAAACCATCTGCATAACCTATTGGAACTGTAGCAATTTTCTGTCTTCCTTTTGTATAATATGTACGCCCATATCCTATAGGCATATTTTCTTCCATTTCTTTTATAAAACTTATATGTGTTTTAATACTCATTACAGGTTTTAAATCAAGATTTTCGAACTTAACTTCACTTGATGGGTATAAGCCATAAAGTATAATTCCTGGTCTTACATAATCAGAATATATATTGTCATCATCTATTATTTCCGCGCTGTTTGCTATATGGCAATATTTTGAGATAATACCTTTCTCTACAAGTTTTTCGTTAAATTCTCTAAAACGTTTTTCCTGTTCATCTCTGAAAGTTTTATCTTTTTCGTCTGCTGTCGAAAAATGTGAAAAAATACCGCAAAATTCTAAATTTGGTAAAGCCAAAATTTCTTCAATTACAGGAAGAGTACTATCGTCAGGCATAAAACCTATTCTTCCCATACCTGTATCTATTTTTATTTCTATTTTTGCTTTTATTCCAAGCTTCATAGCAAGGTCAGAAAGTTCTTTTGCTTCATCAAAAGATAAAATAGCCTGTGTAATATTATAAAACAAAACATCAGTATATCTTCCGTTCGGAGTATATCCTAAAATAAGAATACTACCTTTTATACCATTTTTTCTAAGCTCTATGGCTTCATCAATATTAGAAACAGCAAAATCCATAACTCCGTTTTTTTGTAAAACTTCACTTACTTTTACAGCCCCATGTCCATAAGCATCGGCTTTTACAACACCTATAATTTTTCTGTCTCCTATTCTTTTTTGAATATTTTTTATATTATAATCAAGTTCATCAAGGTCAATCTCTGCCATTACTCTTTTGTAAACTTCCATATAAGCCTCCTAAATGTCAATAATTTGAAATGTTAAAAATATTTTCGTCAAGTTCTTTGTTATATTCAAAATTTTTATATACTATTATATACCTTTCGTTACCGTTTTTGTCATAAATAATTAATTTTTCTGGTAATAAAGTTTCATTATTTACAAAAAGCTTTTCTGTTGCTAAAAGTTCAAGTCCTCCCGGAATAACAGCTTCAAGAACAGTATATGTAGACTCTTCCATACTTGCGGTTTCAAGTGCCACACCCTCTGAGTTTAAATAATTTTCTACAAAATTAAAAAGAATTATTTCATTTCTTCCTTTTAAATCAGGCATATCCACTTTAATTTTTTTGTCAAGACTTTTATTATACTGACATACGCTTTGTCCATCAAAAATAGTATAATTTCCATTTACATTTTCAGGCGAAAGCATATCTATTTTATATCTTCCGTTTTTATCTGCTGTTTGGATAGCTTTATAAATAGTTTCTCCTTTGTTTGAAATTACGGAAAATTCAGTTTCTGCTTCGTATGTCTCCATATCAGTAAGCATATTTTGAATTTTTTCCATTTTTGACATTCCCAACTTCTCAGAACATGAACATAAACTTAAAACTAAAATTGATAAAATACTTAAACTACATATAACTTTTTTAAACATATAACCACCATAAAATTTATTTTGTATATTATACTTTTATAAAAATTATAATATGATAACAAACATATAAATGGTTATGTTTACTTGCCATGTACTAAATTTAAACATATAAAAAACTACTGTCAAGTTAAACAGTAGTTTTTTAAAAAATTTTAAGATCTAACTTTTGTCATTTCAGGCATAAGCTCGTTCGAAATAACTTCAAGCATTCTTTCCAATAAATCAAGTTCTTCTTTTGTAAAACGTTCTTTCATCCGTCCTACAACAGTATGAACATAACTTGAACCAATATTATAATAGTCATAATATTTATCAGTAACAGAAAGATAATATTCTCTTTTATCTTCTTTTGAACGAGTTTTTTTGATATACCCTTTTTTTACAAGATTTGTAATTTTATACGCAGCATTGGGTGACGAAATTTGTGTAAATGATGCAAATTCATTAATTGTTGGTTTTCCAAGCAAATGAATTATTTCAAGGCAAAAAACCTCTACCGTTGTAAGACTTGTTTCTCTGCTTTCAAATCTTGATAAAACTCTCGTATAAAAATTAACCTTGAATTTTGAATAAACATCTGAAAATAGGTTTTCAAGCATTTAAAAATCCCCCAGGCTCATAACACATAACATCTTTTAGTCTTATAAAAACTAAAAATATTTTAAAAACCAAATTTTAATTTAATAAGATAACTTATTTTAAATAAAATTAATTAACCAATCGCAAATGTAAGCTCAGCATCAGCCGCAACTTTATCTCCCACTTTTGCAACAGCTTTTCCAATTCCAAGAGGACCTTTTCTTGTTATAATTTCACATTCCAAAGTTAAAACATCTCCAGGTACAACTTTCTGTCTGAATCTTGCATTTTTTATACCTCCAAAAAATGCTGTTTTTCCTTTGCTTTCTTCTTCACTTAAAATCGCAACCGCCCCAACTTGTTCAAGTGCCTCGATTATAAGTACACCAGGCATAACATGAAGCTGTGGGAAATGACCCATAAAATGCATTTCATTTGCAGTTACGCATTTTATACCTTTTGCATATTCTCCCGGTTTATAATCTGTAATTTTATCTACAAGTAAAAACGGATATCTATGCGGAATTATTTCCTGAATTTGATTAGAATTAAGTTCCATTTTTAATCCTCCATTCTTTTAAATACAAGAGTTGCATTATGTCCTCCAAAACCAAGAGAATTTGAAAGGGCATATTTTATTTCTACATTTCTTCCTGTATTTGCAACAATATCAAGGTCACATTCTTCATCATCTACTTTATGATTAATTGTTGCCGGAACAAAACTTTCTTTAAGTGCAAGAGCTGTAAAGGCAGCTTCAACTGCTCCGACTGCACCGAGAAGATGACCTGTCATTGATTTAGTTGAGCTTATCATAATATCTTTTGCATGATCTTTGAAAACTGTATGACAAGCTGCTGTTTCACATTTATCATTCATTGGAGTTGATGTGCCATGTGCGTTAACATAATCTATTAAATCAGGTGTGATACCAGCATCATTTAATGCTAAAAGCATACAGTCCGCTGCACCTGCTCCGTTTGGTGCTGGTGCTGTAATATGGTAAGCATCACAGTTAGAAGCATAACCTATAACTTCAGCATAGATTTTTGCTCCTCTTTTTTTAGCATGTTCATATTCTTCGAGCATAAGAGCACCTGCTCCCTCACCCATAACAAAACCTGCTCTTTCTTTATCAAAAGGAATTGATGCTCTGTTTTTATCTGTTGTTTCTGTAAGCGCTTTTAAGGCTGTAAAACCTCCTACACAAAGAGGTGTAATACCGGCTTCAGAACCACCACAGATACATCCGTCACCATATCCATCTCTTATATATTTAAAAGCTTCACCAACAGCATTTGTACCGCTTGCACAAGCTGTAACTGTACAACAGCTGATTCCTTTTAATCCAAGTCTTATTGAAATATGACCTGATGCCATATTTGAAATTACCATAGGAATAAAGAATGGTGACACTCTGTCAAATCCTTTTTCCATACCTGTTCTAAGTGCAGACTCAATAGTACCAATTCCGCCGATACCGCTAGCAAAATAACAGCCAAATCTTGTCATATCCTCTTCTTCTGCCACAAGTCCACTGTCTTTAAAAGCTTCTTCTGCAGCAATTACGGCAAACTGAGTATATCTGTCCATTTTTCTTACATCACGTTTTTCAATAAAATCTTCCGGATTAAAATCTTTAACCTCTGCCGCAAGCTTTACTTTCTGTTTTGATGCATCATACGCTTTTATTTCATCTATTCCGCAAACACCTTTTTTTACATTTTCCCAAGTCTCATTCATACTTTTACCAATAGGTGTTATTGCGCCAAGACCTGTTATAACAACTCTTCTTTTCATA
>CALWSX010000162.1 GCA_944384285.1 uncultured Lachnospiraceae bacterium | reverse complement strand
AAAGATGTGTAATATCAAGTACTTTAGCCACATCTTCAACTTTTTTTCTTATTTCATCTTTAGGCACTTTTCTTAATTTTAATCCAAAAGCCATATTTTCAAATACAGTCATATGTGGATAAAGCGCATAATTCTGAAATACCATAGCTATATTTCTGTCTTTAGGCTGAACATCATTTACAAGTTTGTCTCCTATATAAAGTTCTCCCTCTGATATATCTTCAAGTCCTGCTATCATTCTGAGAGTAGTTGATTTTCCACATCCGGAAGGTCCTACTAAAATTACAAACTCCTTGTCGTTTATATCAAGATTAAACTCATGAACGGCTGTGATTTCTCCGGGATATTTTTTTTGTACATTCTTTAATGTAATACTCGCCATAAGTATCCTCCTATTTCTTACAAATATCCATTACCATATTATAAATATCAGTAATACTTATATTTTCAACTGTAGCTTCTTTTTCAAAACCTTTTCCCATAGCTGTCAAAAATCCATTCATTCTTTCAACTTTGCTTGGAAGGTAACCATGCATACTTTTAACTTCACAATTATTATTTTCCGTACCACACCAACCTTCTTTTAAAGCTACAACAAAGTCTGGAAAAAGAACATCTTTTTTTTCTGGTAAAGACCATTTTGCTTCATGCATATTATTTTCATCAAAAATTTTGTCTGTTCCAATATGTTTTCTAAAAACTTCTTTTGCGGCTTCAAGATTTTGTATTTTGTTTTCACCTATTCCATAAACTAATACACAGCCACCATTATATGCAAATCTCAAATTCGTTGTATCACAGTCTGAATCATTTAATATTTCTTTTGCATTAAATAAGTTTGTTACATTTGTATGTCCATGATCTGAAAAAATTATAAGACTGCACTCATCTTTAATATTTTCACTTTCTATACAGTCAATAATTCTTCCTATAAGGGTATCAACATATCTTATTGACCATAAAGCTTCCGGTGAACCTACTCCAAATTCATGCTGAAGACTATCGTAAAGAAGAAAATGTCCTAAAATTATATCTGCTCGTCTGTTTTTTATGATATACTCTATAATCGAAGCTGTTAAATCGTCTTGGAGAGGACCTAAAGCATGTTTTTTTGACCAATCCCCATATCTGTTTACAGGGAAACCATTTTCTTTTAATTCATTATAAAAATCTTGTGAACAAAAATTATCAAACTCTTCTTGTGTATAAAATTCCGGTATGTTTATATCAATATTTTTTGCTCCCTGTGTTAAAGGCCAACAGATTGCGGCTGTTTTTTTATTTTCCAAAGCCAAAATATCATAAAATGTTGGAACTTTTATAAGCTCTTCCTTTGTACCAAGCTCCATTTTATAATAGTTATTATTTTTTCCTGCTTTACGATCATAAATTTCATTTCCGTAAATTCTGTGTTCACATGGGTTTTTACCTGTAACAACTGATGTATGTATATTCCAAGTTACACTTGGAAAAACTGTTTCAAGTCGGTTTACAAACAAACCATTATCAGAAATTCTTTTTAAATTTGGCAAATTAGTTAGATTTAAATCACCATAATGAACTCCATCAAAAGAAATTAAAATTAACATTTCCATTCTCCTCTTCATTTTAAATAGTGTGAAGACCAAAATTTATGGCCTTCACACTTTAAAATTATTATCGGCTTATAATTGCGTTACAATCATTAACCATTTTTTCAACTGCTTCTTTAGGAGTGCTTTCTTTATTTAATACAGCTAAAATACCGTCCTGAACAACTTTTACATATTTTGTTCCGCTGCCTCCTGGGAAATTACACCAAGGTGTTAACCATTCAACCTGTTCATAAGTAACTGCTGCTGCAGGATTTTCTGTTAAATACGCCTGCATTTCTTCTGAATTAAGAGCACTTTCACGTGTTACCATATATCCTACATTCTGTGCTACTTTTATTGTTGCTTCTTTTGATGTCATAAATTTTATAAAATCCCATGATGCCTGTTCTTCTTCCGGTGTTGATTTTAATACATAAAGGCTGTTTCCTCCAACTGGAGCACCTTTTGCGCCTGAACCGTCTGTAGGATGAAGAGCTGTTGTTACTGTAAAATTACTTTCATTCTGATATGATTTAAGACCTGCAGTTGTTGTTATATACATACCAACTTTACCGGCTTTAAAAGCTTCTGATCCCTGGTCTGCTGTCATAAGAGGCATACTTTTATCTACGTTTACAAGTGTATTAAGGTATTCAAGTGTTTTTTCCATCTGTGGTGCAAAAGCAACTTCTGAACGGTCATCAGAAAGCATCTGGCCTCCCATATCCTCAATAAATGTCTGAACTTCCCAGTTTCCTGTTATTTCATAATCAATAAATAAACCATAGTTTCCGTTATTTGTAAGTTTCTTTGCAACTTCTCTAAGTTCATCAAATGTTTTTGGAGCATCTTCTTTAGGGTCAAGACCATTTGCTCTAAACATATCTTCATTTATGTATAAAATAGATGTACTTGTTGCAAAAGGTAAACCAGCCAATTTGCCTTCTTCATCTCTTCCAAGGTCAAGCATTTTTGGGAAAAAGTCAGATGTATCTGTTCCGTCTTTATCAATAAAATCCTGAGCATATACAACCGGAATATTTTCTGTCATAAAATAAGCATAATGATGTCCAGCCTGAGTTATATTAGGAAGGTCATTTGAAAGAGTAAGAGCCTGAAGTTTTTCAAGTACTCCCTCATAACTTCCTTCAGTATATACAGGTGTTACATGTACTTTTCCGCCTGTACTTTCGCTGTATTCTTCACAAAGCTCTTCAATTAACTCTCCTGCAGCGCCTCCGTGAATATGTAAAAATGTAAGTTCTATAGGTTCATCAGAACCTGCATCAGCAGTAGTTTCTTCTGTTGTTTCTGTTGTTGAGGCTTCATCAGCAGATCCACATCCAACAGATGTAAAAGCCATAGCTGCAATCATTAACCCAGCAGTAATTTTTTTCAATAAACCGTATTTCATATTTACCTCCTAAAATATATTAGTGTTTTTTTAATTTTATATTGTCAGCCTTTTACCGCACTGTCGGCAAAGGTCTCAACAAACGCTTTTTGTGTACATAAAAACAGTATTGTTGGTAAAAGCATTGTCATTACACAAGCTGCTGCTGTAGGCATCCATTCAATAATACCTTCATTTCTGAACCTTACAAGCGCAAGAGGTAATGTAAGTGAATCAGGATCTGATATTATCATTAAAGGCCATTGATAGTCATTCCAATGTCCAACAAACAATATTATTGTTAATGCTGCAATCGCAGGAAGCATCATTGGAAGATAAATTCTAAAAAGTATTTGAAACTCATTACAGCCATCTATCATAGCTGCCTCCAATATACTCTTTGGCATTGATTTAAAAAACTGTCTCATAAGGAAAATTGCATATCCGCTTGCAATAAACGGCATTACAACTCCCCATCTGCTTCCAACAAGTCCCAATTTATTTATCATGATATAATTAGGTATCATAACTGCAACTGTTGGAATTATCATTGTTGCTATTATAAATTTAAAAATAAGGTCTTTTTTTGGAAAATCCCATCTTGTAATTGCATACGCGGTTAAAAATGCCACAATTAACTGTAAAACTGTCTGTACAACAGACAACCATAAACTATTGTAT
>CALWSX010000161.1 GCA_944384285.1 uncultured Lachnospiraceae bacterium | reverse complement strand
TTATATCTTCATTCCACATGGTTTGTTTTTTCATTTTTAAGCTTGTGTCATGGCTACCATAATATCCGGTTAATTCTGAAACAGGATTTCTCTTTTCATCACAAAAAATAACCTTTATTCTTCTTTTAACCAGTTCGGAAAGTAAGGCAGCGGTAAGGGATACCGCTGTAGATTCAATAATCAGTACCCCTATCTCGCTCAAAAAAACCTTTTTTACTTCTTCTGTTCGTATTACCATGTAGTTAAGCTTTAAATCAAGTTTTGCACGGCTAGAAATTACAACTGTCCTCCAACTCATAATTTTGCCAGGTCTGTTACCTGTTCATAAAAGCCTGTAGGAGAATAATTTATAATAGATATATCCTCTACCTTTGTTATATTTTTTGATGTAACAAGTATTCCTGCATTTGGCGAACAATCTATGAGTTTCAAATCTGATAACATACTGTTACAAGTAAAAAGATTCAAAATTTGATAAAGAACTTTACTTCTGTCAATTAAAGAAAGATTTACAAACACATCTCTTTTTTCTTTCAAATTATCAACCTGAGAATTTCTTCTCTTTGTATATATACCATTCGAAAGTTTTTCAATATATTTATCATACAAAGCAAGAGTATTTTCTTCTGTTATATTATCATTTTCCTTAATTTCCCTTCCTTCATTTATTTTTAAATCATTTAAAAACTTTTCTATTCGTTTTAAGAGCTGTTCTTCTTCATAATCAAGTATAAGCTGTACCGCTCCTTTAAAAACCAATTGGTTTCCTGTTCTTCCAGAAAGATGCATAGGAAAACCGTCTATTTTAAAGAGAGTATCTATTTTTATTTTAGGAATAAGAATTTCCGGATTTTTGAGGCCTAAATCGTTTACACAATAATTCAAAAGCTCGTCTTTGTGTTCTTCATAATATTTGGCGCTGTAAACAGGAACAAACTCTATTGTTTTTATAATATTTCCTTTTTTATCTTCGGATTTTACAAGCATAAAGTAAGCACCTTTTGCTTTATTATATCCGCCATATTTGTCAATATTTTTAAGTCTTTCATCAGCTTTTCCTGATTTTATAGGAACTTGTCCTTTTCCTTTTTTCATTATAGTAACATCAAATAATCCACCTTTATTTTCATAAGACTTACGAGTAAAAAGCATATTGTTTTTGCTTGAATATTTTTTTACAGTAGATATTGTACCATTTGAAGCCGGATCCCATGCCACATATCCATTTCTTTCAACTGTATGTTGGAACATTGTTTTTAAACTGTATTTATAACCATTATTTTTATAAATATAGTCACGTGGATTATTTCCGAACTTAGTTCTATAAACATTACCAACAACTATATTAAGATATGCATCTCTTGCATGGTGGGTATCATTTACACACCTTGTTTTTATTATATTGAAATCCTGACGGAACTTTGAAACAATTTTTGCTTTTACATAGACTATTTCTGTACTTTCAAATACCTCTTTTAAAATACTTGCGACTTCTTTTGTACCCTGTCTTGTTTCTACAAGCTGACGTGAGATAAACCCTGTAAGTTCGTCATAAGTAAAACCGTCTTTTCTTATAAGTCTGTTATACTTTTCTTTTGAGATAAATCCTTGTTTATAAAGCATTGTCCAAAAACTTTTTTGTGACTCTCTTATTTCTTCTTTTAAAGGATAGATGTCTGTTTTTTCTTCATTAAGTGTTCTAAGAACAAGAACTCTGTTATTTATACTGTCGTCCATTACTTTTGATTGCGGATAGATATGGTCAATATCATAAATATTGTTATTATATAAATCTTCTATCTCTATTTTTCTACCCGAATACATACATCTTCCTTTTTGTGTATAATAAAGGAAAAGTCTATCACTTTTAAGAGCTTGAGGATCTGTGTTTACAAGGTTTTCATAAATTTCCTGTTCATAATCTTTGCAGTTTTCATAAAGTTTTAAAAGAGCATTTTTTCTGCTTTCTTTAACATTGCTTTCCTGTTTTTCTCTTGCCATTTCAACAAAAATTCTTTCAGGATCATATCCCATTATATCTCGTATTTCTTTTACAATTTTTATTGTCTGCCAAATACTCCTTTTTACTGCTGGAGATACATAAAGGTTATCAACCGTTTCATAACATAATGTTTTTGATATACCTTTTTCATTATTCCATTCTTCTATTTTTTTAATATAATCATATTTTAAACTTAAAATCTGCATCAGATTCTCATTTGTATCACGAAGCATATTTATAATGTTTAAAACTTCACCTGTATCAGGGTTTACACCCTCTATCTCAGTTAAAAAAGTTTTTGAAAGTCGTCCAAAGCCCTGGTATCTAAGCTCTGTAAGTCTTTTAAGCTGATTATCAGATAATGTTGGAAATACATGGGACAAACGTTTTCTTAAAAGCTTTTTGTCATCTCCAAAAAGTGTAATATCCTCAATTATGGTTTCATAATCATTAAGTGTAAGGTCTGTATTTGATAAAATTTCCTTAAGCTCAATGAATGATTTCATGCTTGATTTAAAATCACCGTCAATGCCAGAAATTTCATCATCTATTGACATATAACCTTCTTTTATAAGAAATTCTTTAAGTCTTTTTGCAGTTACATTTTTTCTATGGAGGAACAAGTCATTATATATTTTTGTTTTTAATTCAACGCTTATTTTTTCTCCGTTTATTCTTAAGTTATTAAGTTCGTTTAAAACTGTAAATTCGCTGTAAAGCAAAGAATTTTTAGGCAAAACGTCTTCCCCAAAAAGGTATGTACATTTATTTGTCATTCTTCTTATAAATTCGTTTGCACTTTTTTCGGTATCAATAATATCACCAAAATTCCATGGATAAATTTTACCCTCTTTTTTTCTTACAGCCCAACAGTTACCTTTTCCATCATTATTATGATGAGTATTTAAAGGTCCAACATAATATGGTATTCTAAATTTTAAAATAGACTTTATTTTATCAGAATTTGTTATTCCGTTTTCATCTTTTTCCAAAAGAAAAGTATAATGTTTTTCAGCTTTTTCAAGTATCTTGCAAAGTTCAATTTCATTAAGTTGATATGGAATTATACTGTTGCTTTTAGTTTTCTGAAGAGGGAGAAAACTTCCTTTTTCCATCTCGTCTAAAATATATTTTATATCTTCACTTTCATCTTTTCCTATTTCTTTTTTTATAAATTTATAAAAATCATCTTTTGTACATCTGCTTTTTACTAAAGGATCATTTTTGCTGTCATGTCCTGTATAAGAAAGATAATTTGCAAGTTTGTCACTGTTTTCAACAAAAACTCGGTTATACGCTTCTTTTCCTTTTTCTTTCATAACCTGTTTTAAAATATACAAATCCTTTTTATGCTTTTCGTAAAGTTTAACTTTTGCTTCTGAAAGATACATACATCCATTAAGTGTTTCCTGTAAAAGTCCCCAATCGTAAACACTTTTCGCTTTAGCAATTACAATAAATCTGTCTTTAAGCATATCTTCAACAGATGATACATACTCATCAAACTTTCCATCTG
>CALWSX010000160.1 GCA_944384285.1 uncultured Lachnospiraceae bacterium | reverse complement strand
ATTTTGCGCCTGAATTGTTAAAAGCTCTGCATTTTCTATAATATACACCTTATGACTATACATAAAGGGTTTTATATTTATTGTGTCAAGAAGCTGTTCTCTAAGCTCGTCTATACCTATCGTTTTTTTATCTTTTTGTTTTATAAATAAAATATCCGGATTATTATTTTCATCAAATGATACACAGGATTGACATTTGCAACAGGCATCATTTTTTTCTTTAAAATTATTGCATAATATAGCTTTTGCCATTGTTTTTGCAAAAGTTTTTTTCCCAAGTCCAAAGTTTCCCGAAAGAATAAAAGCATGGAAAACACTGTCATTTATAATTAATTTTTTAAAATTATTTTTAAGGTCATCATTTCCCAGAAATTCTGAAAGTGTATACATATAAAATGTCCTTTCAAACTTACAGTATTTTTTCAGTCTGTTGTATTATCTTTTTGTGTATTGATTCTATATCATCTATTGCATCTATCCTTTTTATTCTTTCAGGGTATTTATCACAAAGAGTACAAAATCCTTCATACACTCTTTCATGAAAAGTTTCCGATTCTTTTTCCATTCTGTCAAGAGTGTGATTTTTTTCATTAATTTTTCTTTTTAACCCTGTTTTTGGTGATGCATCAAGGAAAAAAGTTAAATCAGGCATAATACCACAAAGCGCAAATTTATTTATTTCAAAAACTGTTTCCTCTCCAATTCCTCTTCCAAAACCCTGGTAAGCTATATTTGAATCAAAAAATCTATCCGATATTACAATTTTACCTTCATTAAGAGCAGGTATTATTTTTTCTAATACGTGCTGCGCTCTTGCCGCCGCATAGAGTAAAACTTCTGTTTTATCTTTCATTTCGGTATTGTTTTTATCCAAAAGAATTTCTCTTATTTTTTCACTTATGGTTGTTCCGCCCGGTTCTCTTGTAAGAACAACATCAAAACCTTTTTCTGTAAGATACTCTTTTAACAAATTAATTTGTGTTGTTTTTCCGGCTCCGTCGGTACCCTCAAAAGTAATTAATTTTCCTTTCATAAGTTATTCTCCATATATAATTTATACTTACGCACCCAAAAAGAGGGCATAGAAAAACTTTTTATTAAAACTATGCCCTATAAGACAAATTTAAGTTTATAAAAACAAGTTTAACTGATATTTTATAAAAGTTATTTTAAACTATTTTTCATACGTAAAATCTTTTTTATAGTAAAAATATATATAACTGCCATCAATAAAAATCCAAGAAAAGCAGCCCCGGGAGCATCATCTGTCTCCCCTACATATATACCTCCAAATGCAAATAATAAACCAATTATAAATAAAATAATACTTATACACCATGTTTTATATTTTTGTTTTTTCATTATTTTTTATGCCTCCCATAAAAATGTTCTAAAAATATAATGGTCTAAACTTTAATTTTAAAATAAATATTTATAACTCGTTTAAAAAAAATATAACGCATTTTATCATAATATTATTATAAATTATTATACCACAGGCTAACTTTTTTTTAAATATTTTTTTGCCGAAGCTAAAACACAGAAAAAGACTGCCAAATAAGACAGTCTTTTAACTAATTAAACTTCAAAAAAACGTTTGTGCCAAACAAGGAATATAAAAATAGTCCATATTTTACGGCTATTATCATTTTTGCCCTGTTTATGTTCTTCTAAAAGTCTCAAAATTTCTTTTTTATTAAAATATTTATTTGCTGTTTCAGAACTAAAAGCTTCTTTAACTCTGTTATAATATTTGTCATCTTTAAGCCAAATTCTTACAGGTACAGGGAAGCCTAATTTTTTCTTTTCAGCAACCATATCAGGAAGATATCTGTGAGCAGCCTGGCGCATAGCAAATTTTGTGTTTGTTTTATTAACCTTAAATTTAGTAGGTATTGTTCTTGCTACTTTAAATACTTCTTTGTCAAGGAAAGGCACCCTAACTTCAAGAGAATGAGCCATACTCATTTTGTCCGCTTTAAGAAGTATATCGCCTATAAGCCAAAAATTAATATCTATATACTGCATCTGTGTAACTTCATCAAGATTTTTAACTCTGTCATAAAAAGGTTTTGTAATTTGTGTATGATGATATTTACCTGTAGGATTTTTTAAAATTTTAGCTCTTTCTTCTTCAGAAAACATAAAAGCGTTTCCTATGAATCTTTGTTGTAAAGTTTTACTTCCTCGTATAAGATAGTTCTTTCCTTTTACTTTAAAAGGAATGGCTTTTGCACAAGCTCCAAGGAATTTTCTTAAAAACATAGGAAGTCTTGTTACAGGTCTTAAGTCATGAGGCTCTCTGTAAATATTATAACCACCGAAAAATTCATCAGCACCTTCACCGGAAAGCGCAACTTTTACGTGTTTTGCAGCTGTTTGGCTAACAAAATATAAAGCAACTGCAGAAGGATCCGCTAAAGGCTCGTCCATGTGATACATAACTGTGTCCAAAGCATCAAAATATTCATCTGTAGTTATAATTTTGCTGTAGTTTCTAATATTAATTTTCTTTGATAAAGCTTTTGCATAATCTGTTTCGTTATATTTATTATAATCAAAACCAACTGTAAAAGTTTTGTCTCCTTTAAAGCTTGCAGCAACATAACTGCTGTCAACACCACTTGAAAGGAAAGAACCAACTTCAACATCACTTATTT
>CALWSX010000159.1 GCA_944384285.1 uncultured Lachnospiraceae bacterium | reverse complement strand
GACCTAAAGATTTATTATCTCTTGCAAGAGGTCTTTCACCCTGTACAACATTGATATCTACTGCTGTCTGATTGTCTTCTGCTGTTGAGAAAATCTGTTTTTTGTTTGTAGGGATTGTTGTATTTCTTTCGATTAATTTTGTAGCAACACCGCCTAATGTTTCAATACCAAGTGAAAGTGGTGTTACGTCAAGAAGAAGAATGCTGCCTGCACCTGCATCACCTGCAAGTTTACCACCCTGGATAGATGCACCTAAAGCTACACATTCATCTGGGTTGATACCTTTGAAAGGATCTTTGCCTGTAATTTTTTTAACTGCTTCCTGTACAGCAGGAATTCTTGTTGAACCACCAACAAGTAATACTTTATCAAGTTCAGATGGTGTTAAACCAGCGTCTTTTAATGCTGTTCTTACAGGTGCTAATGTAGCATCTACAAGGTCAGCTGTAAGTTCATCAAATTTAGCTCTTGTAAGAGTTACATCTAAGTGTTTTGGACCTTCTTCGTTCATTGTAATGAAAGGAAGGTTGATATTTGAAGTTGTTGTTGTTGAAAGTTCTTTTTTAGCTTTTTCTGCAGCTTCTTTAAGTCTCTGCATAGCCATTTTATCATTTGATAAGTCAATACCTTCAGCTTTTTTGAACTCTGATACAAGATAATCGATAATACGTTTATCAAAGTCATCGCCACCTAATTTATTATTACCACTTGTAGCTAAAACTTCAATAACACCGTCACCAATTTCAATAACTGAAACGTCGAATGTACCGCCGCCTAAGTCGTAAACCATAATTTTCTGTTCTTCTTCGTTGTCAAGACCATAAGCTAAAGCAGCAGCTGTAGGTTCGTTTATAATACGTTTAACTTCAAGACCTGCAATTTTTCCGGCGTCTTTTGTAGCCTGTCTCTGAGCATCTGAGAAATAAGCAGGAACTGTGATAACTGCTTCTGTAACTTTTTCTCCAAGGTAGTTTTCTGCATCTGATTTTAATTTCTGTAAAATCATAGCTGAAATTTCCTGTGGTGAATATTTTTTGCCATTAATATCTACTTTATAGTCACTTCCCATGTGACGTTTGATAGATGAAACTGTATTTGTTGGATTTGTAATAGCCTGACGTTTTGCAGAGTCACCTACAAGTCTTTCACCATTTTTAGCAAAACCAACAACAGATGGTGTTGTTCTATTACCGTCTGCATTAACGATTACAACTGGCTGTCCGCCTTCCATAACAGCAACACATGAATTTGTAGTACCAAGGTCAATACCTATAATTTTTCCCATAATTTTTTCCTCCTAAATATAATAAAACAAATTAAAATGTTAGTTAGCAACTTTTACCATGCTGTAACGGATAACTTTATCTTTATAAGTATATCCTTTCTGCATTTCATATATAATTTCATTCTCGCCATATTCATCATTTTCTTCATGAGCAACAGCTGAATGTAAATTTAAATCAAACTTTTGACCTACAGCTTCAATAGGGAATACGTCCATAGAGGCAAGTATTTCAAGAAGATTTTTGTAAGTCATTTCGATTCCCTTATAAAGTGGATCATCTAAAGAACCTTTATGCGATTTAAGTGCTCGCTCTATATTATCGATAATCGGAAGTATCTTTTCTATTGTATCTTTTACTCCGTCATCAAAAGCTGACATTTTTTCTTTTGTAGTTCTTTTTCTATAATTATCAAATTCTGCAAGAGTTCTTTTATGTGAATCCTCAGAATTTTTAAGCATTTCTTCAAGTTTTTTTATTTTTTCCTCTTGTAAATCTACAGGAGATTCAGAAGTTTCTTGTTTTGCCTCATCATTTTTATTTGTTGTTGAGGTTTCTTCTGTTGTTTCTTCCAAGATTTCTTCTGTTGTTTCTTCTAATTTTTCTTCTGTTGTTTCATTAATTATATCTTTATTTTCATTTTCCAATTTTCTTCCTCCTAAGAAAAGCTAGTGCTTATTATTTTTTTCGTTATCATCGGTTAACCTAAAACCATTTAAAGCATCTTCAACATTTTTAACCATACAATTAAGTATAGATAAAACTTGTGAATAATCCATTCGTTTAGGACCTATAATACCGATTTTTCCTACAGAGTTATCTCCTACTCTGTATGTGGTTGTTATTATACTGCAATCTTTCATTTCTTCTATAGTGTTTTCATTTCCTATAACTATATGGACGTCCTCACCGGATCCATTAGAAAGCAGTGTAACAAGAACATCTTTTTCTTCAAGAGTTTGAAACAATGATTTAGCTTTTGAAACATCATCGGAAAACTCCGGAAATGTAAGAATATTCTTTGCACCCGACAGATGCATTTGTACTTCGTCACAACAACTAACCGCTTCAGTTATTGCCTCAACTATAGGTTTTACCATATAGTCTTCTTCATCAAGCTTATCATAAAGTTCTGATATTACTTCATTAGTAATTTCTTTAATAGAAAGACCTTTAAATATAGAATTAAGCTTTTTGGAAACTTCATATACCTTTTCATCAACAACGTCTTCCGGCAATGTTATAACATGACTTTTAACGGAATTTTGTTCTGTAGCTGTAATTAAAATTACATTTCTTTTATCAAGAGGAATAAGGCTTACTTGTTTAAGCTTTGTATCTCCCACAGAAGGTTCTGTTATTATTGTTGTATAATTAGTCATACATGAAAGCATTTTTGCCGTTTCTTCCATAAGATAATGTATGCTGTCAATGTTTCGGTTTAAAGCATTCATAAGAAACATTTGGTCGTTGTAGCTTATAGTTTGTTTTTGCATAAGTCTA
>CALWSX010000158.1 GCA_944384285.1 uncultured Lachnospiraceae bacterium | reverse complement strand
TTCTAAATACCATTCGTTAATCAGTCCGTTAATTTGTCTCGCCTTTTTATTTCCTTTAATTTCGGTGTCGGCATGGTCAACAATACTAACGAACCTTATCCCCCAGAGCGGAAACAGGCCATGTATATATTTTTCTACAAGTTCTAGTTCTCTTGTAAATCTGGATTGTGTTTTACAAAGCACAATATCAAACTTTTGCGCCTCCGCATCCTTTAAAAGCCTGTTAAACTCAGGGCGGTTTCTGTCCGCTCCGCTCCAGTCTTCATCACAATAAATATCGTAAATTTCCCAGTCATGGTCAAGGGCGTACTCAATCAACATAGATTTCTGGTTTTGAATGCTCTCGCTTTCATCGCTTTCGTTTTTCTTATATCTGTCCTCCTCTGATAGTCTTGGATATATTGCTACTTTATTTTTCATCGTTTATCCCACTCCTTTTCATTTGTGGAAACAAACGATTGACTTCTAACGCCTTCTGACTGCTGTATAATTTGAAGCCACTTATTTGTTAAATTCTGCTTTATTTCCGTTTCATTTTCGCTTTTAAAAAAGCTTTTGCAAACAGCTTGTATAGGATTGCCCATATAGTCCACCTCCACTAAATCTTATGAGAGAACTATATGTCCTATTAGTATTTTTATTTATTGGAAAGAAAGCATTTCTTCTTATTACAAAGGATTGATTTTAATATAAGAATAAAATTTATTTATTTTCTTTTTATTCTTACCTTTTTAGGAGAAATACTTTCTTTTTTTCTTAATATCAATTCTCCCGTCGTAGCGTTAATTCTTAAAATCATGGTATCCCCTTTTTTCCAACCTAAAGCTCCACGGTAATCTATGGGGATTACTACTCTTCCAAGTTCATCTATACGCCTTTCAAAATATTCCATTTTTCTGACCTCCGTATAATTTTTTAATTTGAGGGAAACACTATTACTCAGAATTGATATTATAAAGTGGTTGTTCTGGAAGTTTAATACTTCTTGAAAAAAGATAAGAACCCCCTTATCCAAAGGGAGTTCTTATCTTTTTGTGACCATAATTTTGACCCTTAATCACAATCAAAAGCAATTTGGTTGATACATTCTCTTTTACTTTGTAAATTAGAATGTACATACTTACAAATAGTAAAAGTTTCGTTTGCATGACCTAAGATTTCGCTTAGGTCTTTTACATCAGCTCCTTTCCTGATTGCTAGCGTTGCAAAGCTGTGCCTTATCATATGAATATTGATATCAGGAAGGCCGGCTGTTTTCAAATGCCTTTTAAAAATATCAGAGAAAAGACGAGGTTCTATAAATTTTGCAGTTCCTGTTAATATATAAGAATTTGGAGAACGAAAAGACAAGGTTTTTATCTTTTCCAGAACTGGTAATGGAATTGGTATTTCTCGAATTGATTTTTTACTTTTAGGGCTATCTATAATAATCTTGGTTTTTGTGGGCGAGTTCTCATCTATGGCTTTAATTCTTTGTAAAGTTCGGCTAATCTTGAATAAATTTCTGTCAAAATCAAAGTCACAAAGACGTAGTGCACAAAGTTCGCCAACTCGAATTCCTGTTAATAAGTCTATTAATATACCTAACTTTATATAATCAGTAGATAACATCAAATATTTTTGAAACTTGTTCATTTCCTCTTGGCTGAGCAAGTGATATTCTTTTTCTTCTATTCTGGGGCGAATAATATTAAAGTTTTGTTCTGTGTACCCTTGTATCCTAGCGTATTTTAAAATTTGTTTTAATATAGTACTGATGTCATAGACAGTTTTAGCTGAAAGCCCTTTATTTTTCCCATTTAAACGTCCGTTTTCTAACTGATTGGAAATAAATTTATTTAATAAAGCATTATTTAACTTTTTCATTTTGATGTGTCCTAATTGGGGAACAATTCTTTTATACACTACATCATAGTATTTAGGATAGGTAGATTGTTTGACAGATACACGGATACCTTCAAGCCATTCACAAGCAATTTGTCCGACAGTCATTGTACAGCTATTTTTTTGATTTCCTTGTGTCGCTCTTTTTATGGTTTCTTTCACTTCGTTGTAGGTATGCCCATAAATGCTCTTATATTTGGCTTTGCCGTCTAAATTATATTCTATAATGTATCTTCCTTCCCATCGTCCGTCTTTTCGTTTACGTATGTTCTCGCCACGTCTGATAGTGCTCCCCTCCTTTGACCATAATTTTGACCCTTAATAAATTGAAAAAGTAAGGTTTTTGGGATTTTTTCTTTTTACAATTAAAAAAATCTTAAAATTTCTTCTGTAAAATATTGACAGAAATAGAATTATTTTGTATAATAAAAGTGATTTTGGAAGTCCTTTATGCCTCACTAATTATTAAACTTCCAGAAGTTTTAAAACGATATGAAACAAATTGTTATAGATAAAATAGGACAATCTGTTTTTATTTGTATTTTTTTATACATTACTATTCAAGTAAAAAATGTTTATTACAGTAGACAAGTTTTTTGAACTTGTCTTTTTTGTTGACTGGCCATATCCCTAAAATTTATTTTATGTATAAAAAAAGGAATGGACCGCTTTCTATAAAAGCAGTCCATTCCTTTTTTCATACACGTTCTTTTTATTAAGGGGATATGGCCTTAATATGCCCCGTTATACATGGAGCCTTTCTACATCTACATTTCTCATCTGTTCTAGCTTTTGTATTCTTTCGTCTATGTGCGGGTGTGTCGCTGTCATTTTTTCTATTATGGTCATTTTTGCGGGTAAAGTAATTTTTTTCAATAAATACAAAGAACTTATTAACTCCTCGCCATATCCAATTTTATATGCGTATGCATCGGCTAACCCTTCACTTATAACACTATTCATAGACAACAATATATTTCCTAAAAAAATAAATAGAAAAGACATTACTTCTACAAATATCTTTGAAATCCACCCCATAATCCAAAACGCTGTAAATATAATGTTTTTTCCTTGGATAACAGTTAAAATCATTTGAATAATATTCATGATGAATTTTAAAGCAAATAAAATCAAAGAAAAAAATCCATTCCCCACTAAGTTTATTAGTAAGGCTTTTGTGTCATTATGTGCCATGTGGCCAAATTCATGGCTTAGTATGCCTTTCAATTGTTCCCTGTCAAATGTTTCAATTGCTCCCCGTGTTACCGCTATTGTTTTTCTTCCTGCGGCAAATGCGTTAACCGTCATGCTTTCAGATATGTAAAGTTGAATATCCCTTCTCATTTCAGGCGTGTTTTTTCTTGCTTTCTCATATACTTCCATGAATATTGGAATTAAATATTCCCTATCCTGTTGTGTTAATACAGGGGTTGCACCTTCTAACAGTCTCAGTATAGTTTCCCCTATTGGAGATAATGCGACCCCTATAGTTACACCATAAATCAGGGCTGCATAGAAACAGCTTAACCCAACATTTTCTACGGCTCCATTTATCACATATACTCCGATTAACCAATAGATAAAAAACCAAATGATATAGGCTAAGTTATACTTTAACAGTTTACCAAACTCTTTCACAACGTATCAACTCCTTAAAATGGCTTATTTACGTTGATTAGCGTATGATAGTTCTTATCTTTGGACATAAAAACGGCTTTTCCTGTTGTCAATGATTTGATGTCGTCTGGATGATATAAAAATTCTCTTACCCTTCTGGCACTTCCTAACCCTGTTTCTGAACTTGAAAAAGAACTGTTTTGCTTTAGTTGATATGTAACATCCATTGTTTGTCTTGTTCCTAAAATACTTGCCCAGTGTTCCGCATTGATTGCACTATTTTGACGAAGTACAATATAATTATTGGTATTCTCTATGATTTGTTCCTTGAATGCCTCATTTACTGAATAATCAAGGTCGGAAAGGCTTTGAGTGGCTAATATAGAAGTAATATTAGCACTTCTTGATTTGTTGATTAAATCAATTAATGCGGGGGAGGAGTAGCTGTTAATTTCATCAAAGATATAAAAGGCTCGTTCTATTTTATTTTGAAAACATTTATTTATCGCCTGTTTTGCATCAATCAGCAACAGCCTTCCAAACAGCGGGGAAATTTCGGGATACAAAAGAGGGTTTAAAACAAACAAAATAACCGCCTTTTCTTTGATTGCTGTGTATATGTCTATCCCTTTTTCATCAAAAATCATTCCGAATTCACTTTCTGCAATTGTGCTCAATCTGGCTAAAGCAGTTTGGGCAATTTTTCCGCTATTTTTAGCAACCTCTA
>CALWSX010000157.1 GCA_944384285.1 uncultured Lachnospiraceae bacterium | reverse complement strand
AATTGTATCTGTAAAAGGTGAATTTGCAGCAAGAGAAGTTAAAGAAGCTCTTAAAAATGATATGCATGTAATGTTATTCTCAGATAACGTTACTGTAGAACAGGAACTCGAAATCAAACAGATGGCTCACGAAAAAGGTTTATTAGTAATGGGACCTGACTGTGGTACAGCTATTTTAGACGGTGTAGGCATTTGTTTTGCAAATAAAGTTAGAAAAGGTAAAATTGGTTTAGTAGCAGCTTCAGGTACAGGTTTACAGGAAGTTACAGTTCTTATTCATAATATGGGCGAAGGCGTTTCACAGGCTATTGGTACAGGTGGACGTGACCTTTCAGCATCAATTGGCGGTATCATGATGATGGACGGTTTAAAAATGCTTGAAAATGACGAAGAAACAGAAGTAATCTGCTTAATTTCAAAACCTCCTGTTAAAGAAGTTGCAGAAAAAATTATTGACTGTGTTCGTTCATGTAAAAAACCTGTTGTTGTATGCTTTATCGCAGGTACACCTGATTTAGCAGAAGGTACAAGTGCTGTATTTGCTTCAAATCTTGAAGATGCAGCTGTTAAAGCCGTTGCTACATTAAGAAAAGAAAATATCGTTGAAACAAAAGGCAGCATCTTTGGTCAGGATGAAGAATGGCTTAAAGAAACTGTTTCAAAACTTAAAGACGAACAGAAATATATCAGAGGTTTATACTGTGGTGGTACACTTGCAAGTGAAACTGCAACAGAAATGGAAAAAGCTCTTGAAAACGTATACAGCAACGTTTCAAAGAAAGCTGAACATAAAATTAAAGACGCTATGAAGAGCGAATACAACTGTGTAATCGACCTTGGTGATGATATGTTTACAGTAGGTAGACCTCATCCAATGATCGAACCAACACTCAGAAACGATAGACTTGTACAGGAACTTACAGATCCTGAAACAGCAGTAGTAGTACTTGACTTTGAAATCGGTTACGGTTCAAACGAAGATCCAGTAGGTGTTACAATTGAAGCAATTCGTGAAGCAAAAGCTAAAAACGAAGCTGCATCACGTACAGTACCTATCATTGCATATATATTAGGAACAGATGAAGATTACCAGGATATCAATAAACAGAGAGAATTATTAGAAGCTGAAGGCGTATATATTACAAAGAGCAATCTTCAGGCTGCACTTTTAGCTATTGCGGTAGCAAAGAGAGGAGGCAATAACTAATGTCAATTTTTGGTGGAAAACTTAATTTCTTAAACGTAGGAACACCACTTTTTAAAGGTGAAATTGAAAGACAGAATAGAACATGTTTCCAGGTTGATTGGAAACCTGTAGCAGGTGGTAAAATTGAAGTAATCGAAGCACTTGATAAAGTAGCTGAAGATGAAAGAATTAATGAAGCTAATGCAAAAGCAGCAGAAAAAATTAAAGCAGCTCATCCACTTTTAGTAGGTATGGATTTAGCTATAAATGCAATTCCTGGAATGACAAAAACAACTATCCTTCATGCAGGCCCTCCAATTTCATACGATAGAATGTGTGGACCTATGAAAGGTGCTGTTATTGGAGCTCTTATTTATGAAGGACTTGCAAAAACAGAAGAAGAAGCTGACAAACTTGCAGCATCAGGCGAAATCACATTTGCTCCATGTCATCAGTATGGTGCAGTTGGTCCAATGGCAGGTATCACATCAGCAACTATGCCTGTTCACATTGTAAAAAATAATACAGATGGAAACTTCTCATATTCAAATGTTAATGAAGGTCTTGGAAAAGTACTTCGTTTTGGTGCAAACAATGAAGAAGTTCTTAACCGTCTTCGTTATATCAGAGATGAATTCTTCCCTGTAATGAAAAAAGTTATTGAATTATCAGGTGGAATTGACCTTAAAAACCTTACAGCTCAGAGCTTACACATGGGTGACGAATGCCATAACAGAAATAAAGCAGCTACATCTCTTCTTATTAGAGAATTATTACCATTCTTTATGAAAGTTGATATGGATAAAGAACAGGTTGACAAAGCTTTATTATTCATCTCAGGAAATGACCACTACTATTTGAACTTATCAATGGCAGCATGTAAATGTACACTTGATGCAGCTCATGGTATTCCTTATTCAACAATAGTAACAACAATGGCAAGAAACGGTGTTGACTTTGGTATTCGTGTAAGCGGTATGCCAGCTGACAGATGGTACACAGCTCCAGCTAATATGGTACAGGGCTTACTTTTCCCAGGTTTCAATGATGAAGATGCAGCTCCAGACCTTGGTGACAGTGCTATCACAGAAACATGTGGTATCGGTGGTTTTGCTATGGCAGCAGCTCCAGCTATTGTACAGTTTGTTGGTGGATGTGTTGAAGACGCTATTAACTACAGCAAACAGATGTATGAAATTACAGAATCAGAAAATACAAACTATTCATTACCTCCACTTGACTTCAGAGGAATCACAGTAGGTATTGATGTTAGAAAAGTAATTGCTTCTGGTATTTTACCAATCATTAATACAGGTATTGCTCACCGTGAAGCAGGTGTAGGACAGGTTGGTGCTGGTATTGTTAACCCACCAGAAGCTTGTTTTGAAAAAGCAATCACAGATTTTGCAAACAACCTTAAATAATTAAAATTTATAAATATAAATAAAGCCTAACTAATAATAAATAAAATAAAAATATGGACTATAACTCATAAAGTTTGCTTTCCCCGAGCAAATAGAGTTATAGTCCTTTTTTCTATAATTTATAATTGATAAGATGATTAAAATAATATAGAATTAAATTAGTAAATTATAATTTTTTATTATAAAAGGGTTGGGTGAGATATATGAAGAAAAGGAATATATATTTTATAATCAGTGTGATTTTAATATTAGTATTAGTTCTTTTTATATTGTTTGCTTTAAGTAATCCACAAGCGTCTTTCCCTTGGTCTAATCAAATAACTTATACCATTTATATTTTATATATAATAATTTTAGCAGTAATGTGTATATTGGCATACAAAAATAGAAAAACAAAATAAAATTTTGATACTTAGTAAAGTTAATAAAAGAAATAAAAAAATACGAAATAAAAAACCCTTAAAAATTCATTTATTTAAGAATTTTTAAGGGTTATTTTTTATTTAACGTCTAAAACATGTATAGAGTTTTCAGAAGTATTTTCATCATCTATTTCAAAAGTTACAGTGTCACCGACATTCTTTTTAATAAAATCTATATTGTCAGCAGCTTTAATTTCATATATTTCGTTATTAAGAACTACATAGAAGTAAGTGTTTCCATCTATTACAACATCGGAAATTTTTGTTATTTGTCCTGTAATAGTTTTTGTGGACTGTGGTATTGAAGTTTGAATACCGTTTTCTTTAAGAAGAGAACGATAAGCTTTTTCGCAAGATGAAACAGTATCTCCTATAGCAACAATTTGATATCTTTCAACATTAACCATAGCGTATTTTTTTACAAGTCCGGCATTATCTTTAAGTGAAAGGAAGTATGTCGGTTCACCACTAATGTTAATAAGAATTGGGAATGTTGCTGTATATCCTAAATGCTGTACCTGACCTTGCGCAGAAGACATGGCAGAAATTTCTTTTGCTCCTGATACTTGATAGTATTTTGCTTCTTTTGTTCTCTGATTTATGAGTACAAAACCTACATTAGATTGGTCTCCACCAACAGATGTAACACCTGTGTAAAGCCAAACATCATCATCAATAGCAATATAGTTGTAACCTTCTGTAGATTGAAGAACGCCTTTTTGTCCGAAAATGCTGTTAATAAAGCCGTTTACAAATTTACCGTGATAGTTATACTGGTTTATTATGATATCAGCGTCAAAAGCAATATCAACCCATTTTGGAATATCTTTAAGTTCATAATAATTATGTTCTCCGCTTACAGCATTTACAAGTACAACACCTTTTATATCAGTTCCGCCAAAAAGTCCTATAGTTTTATCTATAACAGGGCAAACCCAATAAGGTGTGCCTTCATCATTAATTTCGAATTTAGAATTTCCAAAAATGAATGTTGGATAACGGAATCTTATATAACGGCTTAAATCTCTGCCGAAGTATTCGCAAGGAGAAATTTTCATTCCTTCTTCGAGTTTAACAGTTTCAATTTCCTGTGTAGTCATATCGATTATAAAGTATGCCGGAATACCATTTTTTCGGTTTGTAAGCCATTTTATCGTATCACCATATTCAAGAGGAGTAACTCTTGTTGGTTTTCCTTTATAATTTATTTGTGAGTAATAATTACTTACTTCAAACTGTGAAACCATATCTGCCATTGAACCCATTTTTCTTTCGGCAAGTTTAGCAGCAGAATCTTTGTCTAAAACAGGGATTTGATTATAGTCTACTTCTTTTATGTCTTCTTCAAAATTTCCGTTTTCGACAGGAAGAAGATTATAATAAGCTTTTGACCTTAAAATAGGTGATGATAAAATGCTGCCTATAATATAAACAGCGACAAAAAATAAAACTACTGTAGAAATAATTTTACCTTGAGATATTTGTTTTTTCTCAGGATTTCTTCGTTTTTTTATAAAATTTATAATTGTAACCATATTTAAAATAAGGGCAATTACAATTATAACTACCATAAACACCCAGAAATCAGGGGATTTAAGGTTTAAAGGTGGTAAATAAATATAAAATATTATAAACCAAATAATAATTGTCAGTAAAAGAGGTATAAGTTTTTTCTTCAAGTGGTTTTCCTCCTAAGTAATATTAAATTGTTAAATACAATTCATTATACGATGAAAACAAATAAAAAGCTATTTAATTATTCTTAATTTAAAAAAATATTTTATTAGGTAATAAAGAATGAAGTATGTGTCAATATTATTATAAAAGGAGATGATAATTTGACACCAATTATTATAATAATAGCTTTTACACAAATTATATTTTTATTTATGCTAATTTATCAATTAAAAAGTAATTCTAAATCAAAAACAACTTATAAAATGTGTTTATCAACTGATTCGAAAAAAGAAATGATAAGACTTAATAAAATGAGAAACATAAAACTAACAAAACCATATAGTGAAACTTTGCGTCCTTTAAACATATCTGAAATAATAGGGCAAGATGATGCAATACTTGCTTTAAAAGCGGCAATATGCACAGATAATCCTCAGCATGTACTTATATATGGCCCACCCGGTGTTGGAAAAACAGCGGCTTCAAGACTTTTGCTTGAAGAGGCAAAAAGAAACCCAAGGTCACCTTTTAATGAAAATTCAAAATTTATTGAAATAGATGCTACAACCTTAAGATTTGATGAAAGAAGTATAGCAGATCCTTTAATAGGCTCTGTACATGACCCTATATATCAAGGGGCAGGGGAATTTGGAAATTTTGGAATACCACGACCTCATGAAGGAGCTGTTACAAAGGCAAACGGAGGAATTCTTTTTATAGATGAAATCGGAGAGCTTCATTCTACACAGATGAATAAGCTTTTAAAAGTACTTGAAGATAGAAAAGTATTTTTTACAAGCTCATATTATAATCCAGGTAATACAAATATACCTGAATATATACATGATATATTTAAAAATGGACTCCCAGCTGATTTTAGGCTTATAGGAGCAACTACAAGAAGACCGGAAGAAATTCCTCAAGCTTTAAGGTCACGTTGTATAGAAATATATTTTAATGAACTATTACCAGAAGACATAATGAAAATATCAGAAAATACCCTTCAAAAAACGTGTTTAACGTATCAATATGATGTTATTAAAAAAATTTCTGAATATGCTGTAAATGGCCGAAATGCAATAAATATAATTCAAATGGCATCATCTCTTTGCAATGTAAATGATAAAAATAGAATTACAGTTGAAGATGTTGAGTGGATAATACAAAAAAGCAAAATTCCACCTTTATTTATTAAAAAATCTGATGATAAACTTAGAATTGGAAGGGCTTATGGTCTTGGAGTTTCAAATTCGGACAGAGGGCATATTTTAGAAATCGAAGCTGTATCAAATAGGGCAAAAGAAATAGGAAAAGGTACTTTGGAAATTACGGGAATTGTAATTGATGAGGAAATAAAAATAGGAAATTGTGTTAAAACAAGAAAAAGTAATGCATATTCTTCGATTAAAAATGCATTGTCAGCATTAAAAATATATGGAATAGATTATAAAGATTATGATATTCATATAAATATTACAGGTGGTATTCTTGTAGATGGACCATCTGCAGGAGCAGCATTTTTTGCAAGTTTATACTCAGCTATAACCAAAAAACCTATAAAGTCTCAAACAGCTTTAAGCGGAGAAATAAGTATTTCAGGATATATACTTCCTGTTGGAGGTATAAAACAAAAAGTAGAGGGTGCAAAAATTGCAGGAATAAAAACTGCTCTTATACCTTTTGATAATAAAAACAATGATGTTATGAAAAAAGGAATAGATGTGGTTTATATTAAAAGCACAAAAGATATTATAGAAAATATATTTATAGAAAAAGATAAAGAAACAAATAATTTTATAAATGAAGATATAGAAATCTTATCTGCAAAAGAAGTTGTATGAAAAATTAATTATATTTTATAAATTTATAATTAAAAAACATAAAAAAAAGACCATACTTTTTAGTATGGTCTTTTAATTTTAATTAAGCATATAAAGGATATTTATTAGTTAAAGCTGTAACACGTTTTGCAGCTTCTTCATGGTTCTTTTCAAAGTCTTTAAGAGTCATGCAAATGATTTCAGCTATTTCTTCCATATCTTCTTCTTTCATTCCTCTTGTTGTAACAGCAGGAGTACCAATTCTGATACCGCTTGTAACAAAAGGAGACTGTGGGTCAAAAGGAATTGTGTTTTTATTGCATGTTACACCAACTTCATCAAGAAGGTGTTCAGCTTCTTTACCTGTAAGATTAAGGTTACGAAGGTCAATGAGCATAAGGTGGTTATCTGTACCGCCAGATACAATATCAATTCCTCTATCCATTAATGCTTTACATAATGCTTTTGAGTTTTTAATAATCTGTTCAGCATATTTTTTAAAGTCATCTGAAAGAGCTTCTTTAAAGCAAACAGCTTTTCCAGCAATAACATGCATTAAAGGACCACCCTGAATTCCAGGGAATATAGCTTTGTCAATTAATTTTGCATATTCTTCTTTGCAGAGGATAAGACCACCTCTTGGTCCTCTTAAAGTTTTATGAGTTGTTGTAGTTACAAAGTCAGCATAAGGAACTGGAGATGGATGTAAGCCTGTAGCAACGAGACCAGCAATGTGTGCAATATCTACCATAAGATATGCGCCAACTTCTTTAGCAATCTGTGATAATTTTTCAAAATCTATAGTTCTTGCGTAAGCACTTGCACCAGCAACAATCATTTTTGGTTTACTTTCTAAAGCAATTTTTCTAAGTTCTTCATAGTCAATAAAACCTGTTTCGTCAACACCATAAGGTACAACGTTAAAGTATTTTCCTGAAATATTTACAGGGCTTCCGTGTGTAAGGTGTCCGCCGTGATTTAAATTCATACCTAAAATTGTATCGCCAGGCTGTAAAACAGCAAAGTAAACAGCTATGTTAGCCTGTGAACCTGAATGAGGCTGAACATTGGCATGTTCTGCACCAAAAAGTTTTTTAGCACGATCTCTTGCCAAGTTTTCAATTATATCTACTTTTTCGCACCCACCATAGTATCTTTTACCTGGATATCCTTCTGCATATTTGTTGGTAAGTGATGTTGCCATAGCGGCTAAAACAGCTTCTGAAACAAAGTTTTCTGAAGCGATAAGTTCGATATTATTTCTTTGTCTGTAAAGTTCTTGTAAAGCAGCTTCTGCAACTTCAGGATCAACTTTTTCAAGTACTGAAAGATTTGTAGATATCATGTGAATTTAACCTCCGTATAAATATAGAATAAAGTTAACTAAAATAAAAGGCTGTCCAAAAATACCTTATTGATAAATATTATAGCATATAAAAATTTTAAAAAAAAGATTATTTATTTTTTCGGTTTTAGTTACATAAAATTAGGAAAAGATTAAGTAAAATTATTTATTTTTATAGTTAAAAAATATACAAATAGTCAAAATGTATCTTTATTTGTATTAAATAAATAAAAATTATAAAAAAAGTTTAAATCAATCATTATTTTCAATTAATGTTGAATAAAGATTTTTTATACATAAAAAAGTTTCATCGCTTATTTCGTGTTCAATTTTACAAGCATCTTCAGATGCAATTTCAGGGTCTACGCCAATTTTAATAAAGAAATTTTTTAAACAAGAATGTTTTTCATACACATTTTTAGCGATTTCGTATCCTTTTTCGGTCAATTCTAAAAACCCGTCATTGTCAACAGTTATACAGTTGTTTTCTCTGAGTTTTTTCATTGCGACACTGATACTTGATTTTTTGTATCCTGTTTCATTAACAATATCAATAGAACGCACATTACCCATTTTTTGTTTTAACAAAAGAATAGTTTCAAGATAGTCTTCGGAAGATTTATTATTATGATACATATTGCACCTCCGTATTAATATATAAAAATGTTTAGATATTCAATTTTAACATATATGGTTTGAAAAAACAATTTAATTAGTATAAAATATTCAATTTTATATATTAGAAAAGCACTAAAATTATATTTTAACATATAATAAAATAAGTTTTTTCGGAGGTAGTATTTTTGGGAAAATATATTATAAACGGATGCAGTAAAATAGAAGGCGAAATAAAAGTAAACGGAAGTAAAAATGCAGCTTTACCTATTCTTGCAGCAACCATTATAGCAGAAGGTGAAAACGTAATAAAAAATTGCCCAATAATTTCCGATGTTGTGTGTATGGTTGATATATTGCGAGATTTTGGATGCAAAGTCGAAATAAAAGGTAATGATATTATTGTAAACTCAAAGGATATGAATTATACTGTACTAAAGGACGAAAAATCCGCAAAAATGCGATCTTCCATTACACTTTTAGGAGCACTTGTCTCAAGATTTAAACAAGCTGAAACCGATTGTCCGGGAGGTTGTGTTATAGGGGCAAGACCTGTTAACTACCATATAGATGCTTTTAAAAAAATGGGTGTAGAATTTTTGTCAGAAACAGAAAGAATAAAGTGTAAAGCTAAAGATATAAAATCAGCAGTTATAAATTTAGAGTACAGAAGTGTCGGTGCTACAGAAAATATTATGATTTTAGCTGCAAAAGCCGATGGAACAAGTATAATAAATAATGCGGCTAAAGAACCTGAAATAATTGATTTGCAAAATTATCTTAATAAATGTGGTGCAAAAATAAAAGGCGCAGGAACAGATACGATTGTTATTGAAGGGGTAAAAACTTTATATCCATGTGAATATAGCGTTATGCCGGACAGAATCGAAGCAGGAACTTTTTTGACTGCTGCAATGGTGGCAAAAGGCGATTTATTATTAAAAAATGTTGATATTTTTTCTTTAAATAATGTTTTAAAAAAGTTTTCTTATGCAGGTGCAAAAATAACTGGATCCGGTAATAAATTAAGGCTTATAAAAAAAGGAAAAATCAAAGCCATTCCTCTTGTTTTTACTGCACCTTATCCGTATTTTCCTACCGATATGCAGCCTATTATTACATCAATGTTGACAATTTCAAACGGAACAAGTATTATAATTGAAACTGTGTTTGAATCAAGATATAGACATTTAGATGAACTTAAAAAAATGGGTGCAAAACTTGAAAAAAGCGGTAGAGTTGCGGTAATACAAGGAGTGGAAAAACTTTATGGAGCAGATGTTTTGGCACATGATTTAAGAGGCGGTGCGGCTCTTATTATTGCAGGAATCGCAGCAGAAGGGAAAACTGTTATTCACAATTCATGTTATATTGAAAGAGGATATGAAAGTATAGATACAAGACTGAAAAATATAGGAGTAAATATCTACTTTGAAAATTAACAAAAGATAAGCAGGAGACTGGCAGGTGGTAAACAGGTGTTAAATTTTAAAAAATCTATAAAACCAATAATAGTTATATTTTTAATAGTTTTGTTTGCTCTTTTTATGTCTCCTATTTTTCAAATTAAAACAATAAATGTAAATGGAATTCAAGACATTACAAAAGAAGAAATATTAAGCATAACTTCTATAAACGAAGGAGACAATATTTTTCTTATATCAGAAAAAAAGATAAAAAAAGCAATAAAAGACAACCATTTTATAGAGGATATAGATATTAAAAGATCCTTCCCTTCGGAAGTTAACATAGATGTAAAAGAAAGAGTAGTAAGAGGGTATGTGCCTTTTTTAGGCTCATATCTCTACATAGATGAAAATGGTCGTGTTCTTGATGTAAAAGAAAATTATGTTAAGTCTCTTCCTCTAGTTACAGGCCTTGAATTTGATAATTTTAAACTTGGGGAAATTTTGGAAGTAGATAACAAAAAATCTCTTGAAGTTATGGTTAAAATTTCGCAGCTGATGATAAAATACAATTTGTTGGAAATGGCAATGTATATTGATGTAAGCGATGAAAAAAACATAACTGCAAAAATAAATGAAGTAACAATACTTTTTGGTTCCGAAGATAGTTTGGATGAAAAAATCAGAATAATGTCAGAAATAATAAAAACTATACCGGAAGAGGACAAGGGTACTCTTGACTTACGTGATTTGAATAAACAAATTGTATTCAGCTACATAACATAATTTATTTTTAGAAGGTGAACATATGAAAAAAACACGTAATGCAGTCTTTGGAATGACTTTTATATGCGCACTTCTCGGGATAATAATCGGAGTGCAGTTTAAAACCGTTCAAAGTCAAAATAATAATACATTGGATAATAAAAGAATAAGCGACTTAACGCTTGAGCTTAAGAAAGCGCTTGAAGAAAAAGAGGCTCTTTCAGTTAAAGTAGAAGAATATGAAGAAAAAATAAAAACTTATGAAGACGAAGTTTCAGATAGTGACACATCTTATAATTTAATTAAAAATGAACTTGAAAATGTAAAAGCTATGGCAGGATTAACAGAGCTTACGGGCGAGGGAATTGTAGTTACTCTTACAGAAAATGCCAATATGAAGTCTGTAGCTCAAAGTGATGCATTTTTAATTCATGCTGAAGATATTTTAAATGTTGTAAATGAAATGTCTGTCGGTGGAGCTAAAGCCATTGCAATAAACGGTCAAAGAATAGTAGCTACGTCACCTATAAGATGTGCAGGTTCTGTTGTAACCGTTAATGGTAATAAAATTGCAGAACCTTTTGAAATAAGTGCTCTTGGAGATGCAGATGTAATAGAAGCAGCTTTAAGATTTCCTGGCGGAGTAATAGACTCTCTTTCACCATGGGGAATTGATGTTTCTATAAAAAAAGTATCTGATCTCACAATACCAGCTTATACTTATCCGATAACTCTTAACGAATATATGAAAACTAATGAAACGGGGGAAGAATAATATGAGAAAAAGACTTGTAATTTTTCCACTTTTAGCACTTATTATAGGAGCGATTATTGGTATAAAAAGTTCTTTTGTATTTTCTCCTCTTTATTCAAAATATGTTGCTATAGGTATACTTGCATGTATAGACTCATGTCTTGGAGGAATTCGTTCACAACTTAATAAATCTTTCGATATGTTTATATTTTTATCGGGATTTTTTGGAAATACGATTATAGCAATTTTGCTCACATGGCTTGGAAATAAACTCAATATTCAGCTTGAAATTGCAGCTATAGTTGTTTATGGATCAAGGCTTTTCGACAACTTTGCGCAAATAAGAAGATTCTTCATAAAAAAGAAAGAATATTAATGTATAATATTGAATTTTCCTATTGTTAAATATAAATTTTAAGTGTATAATATTTAAATAATGTAGTAAGTAAGAATACTAATTTTTACTGTAGTAATTTTAATAATTATATTGTATAATTGTTTTGAATATTTTGTAATTAACTTACGGGAGGGAAATAGTCTTGTTAGATTTTGATATAGGAACAGCAAATGTTGCACAAATTAGAGTTATTGGTGTTGGTGGGGCAGGAAATAATGCCGTAAACAGAATGATAGAAGATGGCCTTGAAGGTGTTGATTTTATCGCTGTTAACACAGATAGTCAGGACTTAAATAATTCTTTAGCACCTACAAAACTTCAAATCGGAGAAAAGCTTACAAAAGGTCTTGGTGCCGGTGGAAATCCTGAAATCGGCCAGAAATCTGTTGAAGAATCAAAAGAAGATGTAACAGAAGCTCTTAAAGGTGCAGACCTTGTATTTATTACTGCCGGAATGGGCGGTGGTACAGGAACAGGCGCAGCTCCTACAATAGCAAAAATTTCTAAAGAAATGGGTATCCTTACTGTAGGCGTTGTTACAAAACCTTTCAGATTTGAAGGTAAAGCAAGAATGAGAAATGCTGAAAAAGGCATTGAAGAATTAAAGAAAAACGTTGATACATTAGTTATTACACCTAACGAAAGACTTTTAGGAATTATTGATAAAAAGACATCTCTTAAAGATTCATTTAGAAAAGCAGATGAAATTTTAAAACAAGGTGTAAGTGGTATAGCATACCTTATTGCAAGCCCTGGATTTATTAACCTTGACTTTGCAGACGTAAGAACTATTATGCAGGATAAAGGTGTTGCACATATGGGTATTGGACGTGCTTCCGGTGAAAACAAAGCTGAAAAAGCTGCTAAAGAAGCTATCCAGAGTCCACTTCTTGAAACATCTATTGATGGTTCAAAATCTGTACTTATTAATGTTTGTGGTGACGAAAATCTTGGACTCCTTGAAATTACAGCTGCAGCTGATTTAATTGGTGAAGCTGTAGACGAAGATGCTAACATCATCTTTGGTTCAAGTATTGACCCTGAACTTAATGACCAGGTTGTTGTTACAGTTATTGCTACTGAATTTGGCGATAAGCTTGAAAAAGCCCCAGCTAAACAGCCTGAACCTAAAAAAGTTGATAAAGAATTTTCTCAGTCAAGTCCAGATTTAGATCTTGAATTAGATACAGAATCATCAAATGAAGGTGGCACATTTAAGAGAAATATTTTCCAGGGATTTGGTGAAGATGATGAACTCGATTTCCCTGACTTTGTAAACAAATTTAAAAAATAATTTTTTAAAAAGGACAAGCTTTTCTTGTCCTTTTTTTATTTATAAAATAAATTTAATATAATTAAGAAAAAAGTGTCGCTTTTGAAAATAATATGCAACTTTTTTGTTTTTTTTCATAGTATATATTAATTAAACAAAAAGGAGAATATATAATTATGATTCAAAATTGTTGTAGAAACTCTTGGAGAAACACATGTTCAAATACATGCTCAAATACATGTTCAAGATCATGTTTAAATACTCAATGCAGAAATAGATGTAGAACAACTTCCTCAAACTCACAATGTACAAACAGATGTAACACATCATGCACTAATAATTCTTGTGGAAATACATGTTCATGCACAGATACAGGATGTACAGATTCATGTACAACACCATGTTTAGATACGGTATGTACAGATTCATGCACAAATTCATGCACAAATTCATGCACAGACACATGTGCAAATACTTGCCAAACTATACCATGTAACAGTATACCTTGTGTAGATGATTGTTGTTCAAATAACATTCCAAATTGTTCACAAGGATGTATACAGCCACGAAATAATTGTCAGAATAGTTGCAATAGTAGATGTAATAATAGCTGTAATAATAATTGCCAGAATAGCTGCAATGATTTATGGCCTTGGCAGCCATGCACATATAATTGCAGTTGTACTGATAATAGTTGTGTATGCCCAGGAAACAAACTTATTTCAGCTGCTTTAACTATCCCTCGTATTTTCCCAGCAGGCACAAATCTTAATTTTGACACAATTATAAGCAGAATAGGTAATGACATTGGATTTATAAATGGATCTGATAGATTTTTGATTAATGAAACAGGGTGCTATGAAATTTCATTTTCTGTAAGCGTAAGTATCGATACAGCAACAAGTGTTACTCCATACAGTACAGAAATCGGTCTAACAAGAAATACTATAAAAATTGATGGTTCAAGTGTGAGAACAACAGTTCTTTTAAATAATAACTTTACAAGTGCTTCAAATTCAATAGTAGTACACTTATATTCTGGAGATGAAATTGCATTAGAGAACTTTGCAAACACAGTAAATTGCGGAAGTGCAACAATTACTATTAAAAGACTTTAATTTATAACTTTGTATTTATTTAACAAATTAATTTAAAAAAATATATTTGAGGACCTGTAAATAGCAGGTTCTCTTTTATTATAAAAAAATACCTGTTAAAAAAACAGGTATTTAAAATAGTCTATTGGACAGAATTCCATTTAAGTTTAACAAGGTCATTTTCATCAATAGCTTTTATAAGTTTTTCACCAAAATCTCCGCTTAAAATATCAGATTTATCAAGCATTGATATACCGAGCTCTTTAGCTCTTTTATATGTACCTGTTTTTTCTTTCTTCTCATTTCCAAAAGCTACTATAATAGCTTTTGAAAACCAACCTCCAAGCCTCTTTTTTGCTACAATAAGCTCGTTTAGGGCAGGGGTATCGGCGTTTCTTAATTTACAAGAAATAAAAACAGGTAAACTGTTATCACATAAAAGTACATCTATTTCATTTCCTTGAATTATTTGTCCATCATACGCGTTAAAATCTAACATTGTTCCTAAGAAAACATCGTCAAATTTTCCGCATCTTTTTGCTGAGATAAATACAAACAATTCAAGCCAAACACCATAATTTATTAAATATTGTTTTGAAGTTTCACTAGTAAAAGTGAAAGATATTTTATTTTTAGAGAAAACAAGTTCTTTAATAAATCCGTATTTTTGAAATTTAAAAAGCATATTTTTATCACAAAGAGAGGTCCTTGAATATTTTTTTACAGGTAAGGCTCTTGCTTCTAAAAATAAGTCACTCGGAGCTGTTTGGGACATTGCAGTTTGAATAAAGCTGCATGTTTTTTTCCAATCATAAAGATTATGAAAAATATAATCTGCCATATTTAAAATGTTGTCATAATCTTCTTCTTTTGGTTCATGTTTTGAATTTCCAATAATTTTTGCACCCATTGCATCAACAAAATCATTTATACAGATTTTTGCCATTTTAGCAATTAAATTATTTTCGGTATCTTTAATAAGTCGTTCAATGAGGTCTGTATAAATTAGCCTAGCGTTTAGGTCATATCCGGCTTTGAAGCCCGCCATAAGCATAAGTTCGCTTCCGCCGGTAAATTCTATATAACATTCTTCATTGCATAGCAATATGGATTTAACAGTTTCGTATATTTCCTGTAAATCATTTATATTGATAGGATATCGCTCAAAAGAATAATCTGTATAATGTTTTGAAAAGCATTTTTTTAAACTTACAAATCTATTATAATCTTTAATTTGATTATCATAAATAAAAATTATTTTTTCAGGTTTTAAAGTAATAACGGAAGCTATGTTTTTTAATACGTCTTTGTCATAAAATTTAATTAAAGTGCACATAGTTTACGCCCCTTTGTTTCATGCTTAAATTTTACTTGTTATACAATAAGGATATCATCTTTGTCATCTTCGTTTAATTCGTTAAGATCAAATTTTGGTTTATTATTTTCAGTTTTTGGTTCTACTTTTTCAATATCTTCAAAATCACTAGTATCATCTGAGTCTGATTTTTCGGATTTTTTATTAAATAATCCGCCTAAATTTAATTTTCCTAATAATCCAGGAGCCATATCTATAATTTTGTTTAATGAATCCTGATTTTTGATATTAACAAGCTGAACATTTCCGTTATTAATAACTAAAATTGCACTTGGAATTATTCTTGCGCCTAAACCACCTGTACCTGTTTCTTTATTGTCTTTAGCGCTGTCACTTCCATAAGCACCTACACCAACAGAAACCTCTACAAGAGGAAGAAGAATAATATCTCCAAAATTTATAGGTTCACCTACAACAGTTTTTGATGAAGCAAAGTTTTCAAGTTTGTTAAAGAGTACATCTAAATTAATGTTTACGCTGTTAGCCATTGTTACCACCTTAACCTTTCAAGTATAGTTTTATAAGAGTAAATATTTTTTTGTTTAAAGCAAATTGTACTGTGTAAAATACAAGTATTCCTAAGTTTATTTTGCCAACTCCTCTGATTTCATAATTTAATTTTTTTTCATTGAAATCAGGGTTAAGCTTAAGTTTTTCATCAATAATTCCATTTACAACAGATAACATACCAAATGTTATACCTGTTTTTGAAGGGTCATCAAATCCAAATTCTCCATATATTTTATAATCTTTTAATTTTAAATGAGAGAAAACCTTTTTGATGTAGTTTTTTAATAAAGCTAAGATTTCCTTTTTTTCATCAAAAGATAAATTTTTAATATAGGTAAATAAAGGAGAGGATTGAGATTTTTCTTCTTTTTCTTTTTTAATTTTAGGTTTTTTTAGCATAGCTTTATTTTGATTAAGCTCAGAAGTTTTAAATTTTTTGTGTTTTGTTTCTTTTTTTGATGAAGAAACCTCTTTTGTTTTTAATTTAATATATTCTTTTTCAAGTTCTTCAGATTTTTTTCTAAGCTCATTCAATTTTGTTTCATCATCTGTAGGTGATGAATTATCATTTTTAAAAATTTGTTTTTCTGGAATTGTATTATCTTTTGAAATATCAGGTTCAAAATTTTGAGTTTTATCAATTGGTTTTGAAAATTCCGGTTCCAAATTTTTTTGTTTTTTCTTTCTGTCTAGTATATTATACCCAAAAATTTTCAAAGATTGTATAAAAATATTATCTTTATAACTGCATTTATATCGAACAATTCCTCCAAGATATTTTACATCTGCATAAGATTCCGTAGTTAAATTTTTTTTGTGTTTAAAACGGTATTTTAAAGGTGTAAAAAGGAGGAGAAAAAGTATTAAAATTAATACTAGAAATATGATTAGTATATATTTTATTAAGGTAAATAAAAAAATAAGTATTTTCAAAAGAATCTCCTTCTTAAAAGCAATATATTTATATAATAAATAATAATCATTAAAAATATTTATGTCAAGGAAACATATATCTGCTTATCATATTATTAAAATACAAATATCTCATACTATCTTTAAATACGTATATTTAAAGTCAAAAGTTGATAAAAAATAAAAAATATGCTACAATACTATTCTAACTATTTGTATTAACAAAATTTTTATTTAATATACAATTAATTCTAAGATGCTTTATTATAAAGCTGTTTTTTATGTAAAATAAAGCAAAAGTACAAGGGTTTTTAACCTGATTTTGGCCGTTTGAATGGAGGCAAAAAAATGAACAACAACAGAAACCATATAAAATTATTCGTTTTAATTTATATATTGGTTACTATAGTAATTTGTATAATGTCTTTTTATATAAATTCTTATTTGGGAATTACAGTTACAGCTGTTATTATAATTGCTAATTCTCTTGTATATTACTATAAGAAAAGAGCAATCAAAAAAGAGATAAGCTCATCATATAGAGAGGAAGAAGCATTTTTAAGAGAAGAATTTATAAAAACACTTCCTTTCCCGGCTATAGTAACAGATTCTGATAATATTATAATTGGCTATAATAACGAGTTTGACAGAATATTTTTTAATAACGGGGAAAATAAAAAAGATAATTTAGAAGAAATTTTTTCAGGAAAAGATGTTTTAAAATCCGGAAAGCTTTTTTATAAAAACAGGCATTATGAACTTATAAAAAAT
>CALWSX010000156.1 GCA_944384285.1 uncultured Lachnospiraceae bacterium | reverse complement strand
TTAACAGGAACAGATGAACATGGACAGAAAATAGAAAGAATTGCAGATTCTCTTAATGTTACTCCAAAACAGTATACAGATAAAATTGTTGCAAGCATAAAAGAGCTTTGGAAAACACTTGATATTTCTTATGATAAATTTATAAGAACAACTGATAAAGAACATGTTGAAACTGTTCAGAAAATATTTAAAAAACTTTATGACCAGGGCGATATTTATAAAAGTGAGTATGAAGGTTGGTATTGTACTCCTTGTGAAACATTCTATACAGAACATCAGCTTGTAGACGGAAAATGTCCTGACTGTGGCAGAGAAGTAGAAAAAGTTAAAGAAGACAGCTATTTCTTCAGACTTTCAAAATATCAGGACAGACTTATAAAGCATATTGAAGAAAATTATGAATTTCTTCTTCCTGAGTCTCGTAAAAATGAGATGATAAACAATTTCTTAAAGCCAGGACTTGAAGATTTGGCAGTAAGTAGAACATCTTTCACATGGGGTATTCCTGTAGAATTTGACAAAGGACATATCGTTTATGTTTGGATTGATGCTCTTTCAAACTATATCAGTGCTTTGGGATATCTTTCAGATAATGATGAAAAATTCAAAAAATACTGGCCTGCAGATATTCATGTAGTTGGTAAAGAAATTGTTCGTTTCCATTCTATAATTTGGCCTGCTATTCTTATGGCTTTAGACCTTCCTCTTCCAAAAAGAATTTTTGGACATGGTTGGCTTGTAATCAATGGTGGAAAAATTTCAAAATCAGTAGGAAACGTTGTTGACCCATTGGTATTAACAGAAAAATATGGTGTTGACGCAATAAGATATTTCCTTTTACGTGAAATAGCATTTGGACAAGATGGAAACTTCTCAAATGAAGCTCTTATTCAGAGAATAAATTCAGACCTTGCAAATGACCTTGGAAATCTTGTTTCAAGAAATGCGGGTATGATATCAAAATATTTTGATGGAAAACTTCCAACTGTTCACGAAGGAACAGAGTTTGACGAAAGCCTTATAAATACAGCTAAAGAAACTGTGGCAAAAGTAGAATCATATATGGACGAAATGCTTTTAAGTGATGCTATTACAGAAGTATGGACTCTTGTAAGACGTACAAACAAATATATTGATGAAACACAGCCATGGGTTTTATGTAAAAACGAAGAAAATCTTCCAAAACTTGCAAATGTTCTTTATAACATAAGTGAATCTTTAAGAATTATTGCAATAATTCTTCAGCCATTCTTAACAAGAACACCAGGTTTAATCTTCAAACAGCTTAATATTACAGATGAAAATTTAAAATCATGGGATAGTGCTAAAGAATGGGGATTACTTCCTAAAGATACAGAAATTACAAAAATTGATGTAATTTTCCCACGTATTGATATTAAAAAAGAACTTGCGGAACTTGAAGAAGCTATGAAAAAAGCTCAGGAAGAATCTGTGGCAAACAAAATCAAAGAAAAAGAAGAAACTAAAGAAGAAGCTAAAGAAGAAAACGTTGAAACTATTACTATAGACGAATTTTTCAAAGCAAAAATTAAAACGGGAAAAGTTTTGGAATGTGAGAAAGTAAAAGGTTCTTCAAAACTCCTTAAATTCCAAATTCAGATAGGTGAAGAAGTAAGACAGATTTTCTCAGGTATTCAGAAATTTTATAATCCTGAAGAATTAATTGGAAAAAATGTTATTGTTCTTACAAATCTTCCTCCAAGAAAAATTATGGGTGAATATTCAAACGGTATGATTCTTTCAGCAGAAGATAAAGATGGTACACTTTCACTTCTTACAACATCTGATGCTAATTTCCCAAGCGGATCGGAGATAGGATAATATGATATTTGATTCACATGCACATTACGATGATGAACAATTTGATATTGACAGAGAAGAATTGCTTGAAATGTTGCCTGAAAACGGCATAAGCAATGTAATTAATATTGGTTGTGATGTAAAAAGCTCTATAAAAGCAATAGAGCTTTCAGAACAATACCCATATATTTACGCTTCTGTAGGAATACATCCGGAATATGCAGATAAAGTAGGAGAAAGTGACCTTATACAGATAGAAGAACTTTTGGAAAATGAAAAAGTTGTTGCTATCGGAGAAATAGGGCTTGATTATTATTATGAAGATTGTGCAGACAGAGATACACAAATAGATTTATTTTTGAAACAACTTGAACTTTGTAAAAAATACGACTTGCCTGCAATTATTCATTCAAGAGAGGCAGCAATGGATACTTTCGAAACCATAAAATCAAGTGGAGTAAAAAAAGGTGTTGTTCATTGTTATTCTGGAAGTAAGGAAATGGCATTAGACTATATTAAATTAGGTTTTTACGTTGGCATAGGCGGTGTATTAACATATAAAAATGCAAGAAAAACTGTTGAGGTAGTTGAAGAAATTCCTTTAGATAAGATTTTAATTGAAACAGACGCACCTTATTTGTCACCTGTCCCTATGAGAGGGAAGAGAAATGATTCATCAAATTTAAAATATGTGTGCCAAAAAATAGCAGAAATAAAAAATATTGATGTTAGAAAAGTTGAAAAAATTACAGAAGAGAATGCTAAAAAATTGTTTTTGGACAATAAAAAACGTCTTTTAAATTCAGACAAAAAAAGACAAAAAAGGTAAAAGTTTGCAGATGAAAAAATAATTGTTGCATAATTGTTACATTTGTGTTAATATAATATAAAATAAAAGATATATCTTATTAAGATATGTCTTTTATTTTGACTTAAATTGCCCGACTTCTGACTTTTAATATGCGAACATATTCGTAAAAATCGTTTTTAATTCACTCTTATGTTTAACTTAGAAATATTTGGGTGAAAATAAAAATTAAAAACGATAAGCGGTTATTGCTTGCCGCATAAGGATAGTTAATATCCAAAAGGAGGATTATTATGAGCAAAAAACTTAAAGTGTGTGCTGTTGCAGCTTTTGTATCAACTATGTTTTTAGGAACAGTTACAGCATACTCTAACGGAACTGTTAATTCAAATTTGGAGAAAGAAAAAATTTATAAAAACTATGAAACAGTTGTTACAGCTTACTCCAATGCATTAACAGATACCGAAACAAAAGATATCAGCACAGATGTTAATTTAACAAGTGCAGACTTAGAACAAAATGTTCCTGTTATTTTATGTATTGACAATGTTCCACGTCTTATTAAAACAAGCGCAAAAACTGTTGGTGAATTTTTAGACGAGGAAGAAAAAGAGTTAGGCGTATCACTTTATACTGATGATTTAAAAGAAGATACTAAAATTACAAGCAATATGGTTATAAATGCTTACGTCTATAATGAAGTAACATATACTATTACTGATAAAATTAAATACGAAACAATCGAAAACCCTAATTCTTCAATGCCTAAAGGGACTAAGAAGGTTGTAAGAAAAGGTCAGGAAGGCTTAGTACAAAAAACAATTAAAGACACATATAAAGGAGATAAATTAGTAAAATCCGAAACATTGTCATCAACTGTTTTAAAAGAAGCATCAAATGAAGTTGTGGAATATGGAACAGCAGAAAGTTTAACTGTTTCTGTTTCAGGGCAAAACTTATCTTACAAGTCGGCAATAAATGTTACAGCTACAGGATATACAAGATTTGATCCTGGTTGTAATTCAACTACAGCAACTGGTACTAAAGCTACAAAAGGTGCAATTGCAGTAGACCCTCGTGTTATTCCTCTTGGTACAAAACTTTATGTACCTGGGTATGGAATAGGCGTTGCATCTGATACAGGTGGAGCTATTAAAGGAAATAAAATAGACTTATGTTTTGATTCTGTGTCGGAAGCATTAAATTGGGGAAGACGAAGTGTTGTGGCATATAT
>CALWSX010000155.1 GCA_944384285.1 uncultured Lachnospiraceae bacterium | reverse complement strand
GACAGGTCTTTACGGTTTCAACTCTACTTACGCTATTGCTGTAAGAAATGATGTAATAGAAAAATACAATTTAAAAACTGTTTCAGACCTTGCAAAAGTATCTAATGAACTTAAATTTGCTGCTAACCCTGACTATCTTGAAAGAGCAGATGGATACCCTATTTTAAAAGAAACTTATGGTCTTAACTTTAAAGAAGTTTTAGATATTGATGTAAACTTAAAATACCAGGCTATCGCTTCTGGTGAAGTTGATGCTATAAACGCTTTTACTACAGATGCTCAGCTTGCAGTTGAAGATGTATCTCTTCTTGAAGATGATTTACATTTCTTTAAAGAATATTTATGTAGTACAGTAGTAAGAAAAGATACTCTTGAAAAATATCCTGAACTCCTTCCAGTTCTTGAAATGATGAACGGTACTTTAACTGATCAAAAAATGGCTGAACTTAACTATCAGGTTATCGTAGATGGTAAAGAAGATCATGATGTAGCGTATGATTACTTAAAAGAATTAGGTTTAGTAAAATAATTGATTGAGGAGAATTTTTTTTGGATAATCCAATTATAGAATTTAAAAATATAAATTTAAGCTATGGTAAAAATTGTGTTTTAAAGGATTTTAATCTTTCTATTTCTGAAGGAGAGTTTTTAACTGTAATAGGAACATCTGGATGCGGAAAGACAACTGTTTTAAAACTAATCAATGGCTTAATCACACCACAAAGCGGAGATATTTTTATAGAAGGGAAAAATATTAATGACCTTAATCTTATTAAACTCAGACGAAGTATAGGTTATGTTATTCAAGATATCGGACTTTTCCCTCATCTCACAATAGAAAAAAATATGTCTTACGTGCTTGACCTTGATAAAAATAATCCAAAAGAACAAACAAAACAACGTGTTTTAGAGCTTTCAAAAATAGTTGGCCTAAGTGAAGATATGCTTAAAAGGTATCCAAGCGAACTTTCAGGAGGTCAAAAACAAAGAGTTGGAATTGCACGTGCACTTTCTTCAAAACCGAAAATATTGCTTATGGACGAACCTTTTGGTGCTGTTGACGAAATTACAAGAAAAAAACTTCAAGATGAAATAAAAAAAATATACAATTCAATAAATGTTACTATAGTTTTTATTACACACGACATCAAAGAAGCTTTAAAACTTGGAACAAAAGTTTTAGTTATGGATGCAGGTAAAATACTTAGATATGATACACCAGAAAATATTGTTCAAAATCCTAACAATGACTTTGTTTCAAGACTTATTGGAGTTGATTAACAACAAATAATCGCCCTTTAAACACCGTAACTCTTTATGAGTTACGGCATTTGTACTTTATTTGAGGTGAATTTAATTTTATGAAAAAAATACTTGGCTTGTTATTGTCGCTTTCACTTTTAGTATCACCATGTAGTTTTTATACTATTGGTACACAACAAATATTTGCAAATACGTCTGATTGGTCATCTGAGTTTTTTGCAAGAGGCGAAGAAGTTGGTCTTATCCCCTCTTCTCTTTCTCAATCAAAGAAAAGCTATATAACAAGAAAAAATTTCTCTGAAATTGCTATTAATTTTTATAGCCTTTATACTGGAAATCCTGCTGTTTCAATAAATATAAGTCCTTTTATGGATGAAAAATCACCAAAAATTGTAAAAGCTTATGAGCTTGGTATTGTAAATGGATATGACGATAAAACATTTAAACCTAACGATTATATTACACGCGAACAAATGGCTGTAATGATTTTTAATACTCTTAAAGCTTGCAATGATAACTTTGATATTGAAACAGACCTTAAAATTGATTTTTCTGATTCTTCAGAAATATCTGAATATGCTGAAAATGCAATTAAATATTTAGAAAAAGAAAAAATTCTTTCTGGTATAGGAGGAAATTTTAGTCCTAATGAAAAAGTTACAGTTGAACAAGCTGTATGTGCTTTTGTAAATGCATATAATTTGTTTGTAGGAAAAAGTTTTAAAATAGGAAAAAATGATGTTATAATAAACGAAGGTAAAGAATCTGTTAGTTCAAAATTTGGAACTCCAGACAGAATTGATCCCACAGAATATTCAGGTGAAAAATTTGTATATAATTCTAATCCTGAAAATTTTATTATAATTGGATTTAAAGATAATAAAGTTGTAGAAATGATTTCTAATGCACCTACAATGGAGTATTATGGATATAATATAAACTCTACAATAAATGACTGTTCTTTAAACTCTATCGCCAAAGTAATTTCACCTACATTAGTAACTTTTGTAGATAATAAAGTTACAGCATATATGTATGGAGATAAATTTGATAAAAAAATTGATCTTATTCAAATTAAGAGCAATTCTTTAAATCCAAGCTCTGTAATAAGTGATGATACTATTTCTGTTTTAAAAAATGAAATAGCTGACCTTATAATGGTAAAACGATATAAAGAAAAACTGAATCCTATAACAAAGAATGAAATACTTTCCGGCATTTCTCAAGAACATTCAGATAATATGCAGTTAAATAATTATACTGATTACACAAACAGCGATGGATTAACTCCTTTTATAAGACTTTCTGATTCAGGAATTAATTATAATTCTGCCGGAGAAATAATATGTACTTCTAAAGATTCTATCGGTGCATACACCTATTTTATGGATTCATTAGGAACAAGAAGTGTTATTCTTAATCCAGAATATTCTGATTATGGTATTGGTGTTTCTCGTAAAGGTTTAAATTATTATATAACTGTTGATTTCATTGAAAAAATATAAAAAAGAAGGTGCTAATTATAGCACCTTCTTTTTTATATTAATTTTACTAGCAAACTATTATACAAGCGTCATTTCTATATTTTTAATTACATCATCTGATGTACTAAATAAAATAACTGCATTTTTTAAATAACGTCTTAATATATCTTTTAACGGACCTTTTGGTAATGTATATATTGATATACTGTCTATTTTTTCTGGAGGATAAATACGTTTTTGTATTTCAATAGATAACATGTCCAAAATATCTTTTTCATCATTTGATAAAATACCCGCCTGTATCAATCCCTCAATTTGCTCTAATTCAGAAAACATATGCCATAAAACAAGTAACCTGTTTTGGTATTTGTCTGTAACATCTGATGGCTGTTGTTTTATATATTGAAAAATCTCGTGATATATCATATGAAATTGAGCTAAAAGTTCACTAAACTGTCCAAGGTCAACCGCTTGGTGTAAACTACGTCTAATAACTTCCCAATATTTTGATTGTAGTTTGTAAAGCTCCATTAAATTTCTTTGGAATTGCCCTTCTTTTTTATTTGGTAATACAAAATAATTTACTGTAAGCACAAGTATCATTGCCATCAACAAATATAAAAGTCTAAGCTGAATCGCCTCTACTTCCTGAACTGTAATTGATGCCATTGCTATTGCAAATGCAGTAGAAAAAATTGGCTGAATCCATGTACCTGGAGTAGAACAATACATTAAAGCAATCATAACTAATGAAAACATAAAAATCCCAGGTATTCCATTTAAGTGTGGATACATAAGATGAACAACAAGACATCCTATTGCTGTACCTATTGGACGAGTAAGAAGCCTATGTGTACTTTCTTCATAACTAGGCTGAAGCAACAAAAAAGAATGAAGTGGAAACCAGTATGTATGTTCAAAATTCCATACAAAACTTACTGTATAACTTATTGTCATTACAATCGCTAATCTTAATGCAAATCGGAATTGAAATTGATTGCGAGAAAATTGTTGTTTAAAATCATACCAAACTGTATCCCAAGGAACTTTAATAGAATATGTACTATGCTTTGACTGACTAAGCTCATATGATAAAAGTTGAATGATATGAAGAACACTTCTTGAAAAAATACATATTCCTGTGTGTGGCTGATTCACTGAGCTATTAAGAAGTTGTTTGATTTTTAGATTAAGTTTATTATGCGAAATAATATCTGTGCTTTCTTTAAGCTCTCTTACAATTTCAGATAATTTATGAAGTTCTTCAGAATAGTAATCAAAATTTTTATCATCATACCATATATCTTTATCTATAATTAAATATGAAACTCTTTGAAAAAGTAATGCTGATAAATGATAAATCCTTTTTTTCCTGTCGGGTAATTGAAGAATTTGGCGTCTTTTATACCCCATCATATGAAATGTTCTGCTTTCATTATAAAGTTCTTCAGATATTGTTTTTGTTATTTTCCCATCTGCAATATCATCAAGAATTTTTGCAAGTAGATCTAAGCTTTTGCAAATACGCTCATAATAATCAAAAGAGATTTTCTTATAACGAGAATAAATAAACAATGCTATTACTAAAAATACATTACATAATACTACAACAAATATTTCTGTAGGAAGTTGTTCCCAAGTTGGTGGACGAAGCTGTAAAAAAACAAATGTAAAAGCATAACCCATATGTTCTTTTGGAGTAAACTGACTACATTTTATAAATACTAAGAAAAATGTAACAATAAAATTAATTAAAATACATAATTCTAAAGTTTGTGATGCAGCAAATGCAAGAAAACTCAATATTATTGTTGTAATACATATAATTAAATAATCTATTAATTTATTGGCTAAGTTTCTTCTAAGTTGAAATATTGTAGTAGTACAAGCAACTACCATAACATATTCGCTTCCAAATACTACTTCTACAAATAAAAATTGAAATATGTAAAATAAGATTGTTGGAAAAGCATTTTTAAATCTCTTTATAAATAATTGCCAATAGTTTTTAAAACAAGACAAATTTATCATAATTTTACTCCCTAAAAAATTTTCTATTCTTATATTTTAACTGAAATTATGATTAAATCAATTATTTTTTTTGTACACAATGAATTTTAAGCTTGTACATCTTAAAAAATGCACAATTTTAAGAATAATTAACTTCTATATTTTTGTTATTAATTAATCAAAAATAGTTAAATTTATTTAAAATAATATAAAAATAATTTGATTTATACATTTTTATACTAAAATACAATTAGAAACATTTATAAACTATAATAAATATAAAAAATTACAAAATTAAAAGCCGTATAAAATTCTACGGCTTTTTACAATAAACAAATAATATAAGATAATTAAAATTACTCTAAATTGTAAGAAAAATAATTAATTAAAAAATTGATACCTGCTAAAAATAGTGCTAATCCTAATCCCGAATAAAATATAGCTATTATAAATATTGGCAAAACATTAAATATGCGTATACTTATTCCAACTGTAATCATAAATGCCATAATAATAAATGAAGGAAAATCAAAAAAATTCCTAAAATATTTTTTTAATTCTTTATACCTTTTTATACGTCCAGTATGTTTTATTACTAAATTTTTAAATATCATAAACCAAAATATAATAAATATTATAAATGAATAAAATAAATTTAATAAATTAATATATCCTTTATATGATAAAACACCTATTATAAGAATATTAAATCCTGCAAATATCCAAACAATACCTGCAATTAATAATAAAGTTTTATTTTTAACCATAAGTTACCTCCATTTAAGTAATTGAACAGCGTTCATTTTTATTAAAAAATTATTCCCATTTATTGGGAATAACTAATAAATATAATTTGAAATAAATATTAATAGAGGTTCTATTTCTTCTTCATTTAACAAAGAAGATAGTATTAAGGTAAAAATATAATCAACAAATTGTTTGTCAGAAAAACTATCGTTAAATATTTTCTCTTTAATACATTTATCATTCCTTAACACAGATAAAAGAATTTCTTTTAATCTGTAAAAATAAAAATTCATCATTTTAATTGCCTCATCTTTTCCTTCTGAAGCAAAACTTAAAGAATGTACAGAAAAAAATTCAGGATATTTATAATTTCCATTTTTAATAGTTTCATATATCTTTTTAATTACTTCAATAAAATTATCAATATAAATTAAATTATTAAGTGGCTCAAAAATTTCTTTCCAAACACTTTCTACCGTTGCAATAATCAACTCGGACTTTGATGGGAAATAATTATATATAGTACCAACAGATATACCACATTCTTTAGCTATTGTACGTATATTAAATGATACAAAACCTTTATCTAAAATAAAATTTTTACTTATTTTTAAAATTTCATTTTGAGTTATTATTTGCTTATTCAAACTATACCTCCTACAACTTGAACATTGTTCATATTAATATAATAAATTTTTTATTTTATATTGTCAATAACTAAAATATGTATTCTCATTTATATTTTATAAATATATTATAAAAAATTTTAAAATAAAAACAGGTCATAATAATGACCTGCAAAAAATTATAAGTTGATTTATATATTTAATTAATATAAATTCTATTCATATTAGTATGATTTAAAATTACATTATTTCCCTTTTCTATCTGCTTACCTGTTTCTTCATTTATTTCATAATATTCATCACAACACATTTTATGTGCATAGTATTTTCTTCCCCATTTGAAAATAGGGATAAAAAAGAAATGAAAACAATTATAAGTAACTATAACTTCATATTTATATATTTCTCCACATTTTTCACAAACTCCTGAATATTCATAATCTAAATCATACTCTTTTTGTGTTATACCAAAAATACCTATAAAAAACATATAGCCCCTCCTATTCCAATAAAATAATATCACAAATCATTACTATTTTGAAAGTAATTTTATAAAAAAAATACATAGGATATAAAAAAATAATATATATATTACTATGGGGGTATATATTTATGATAGATGTTGCAATTATTGGTGGAGGCCCTGCCGGGTTGTCTGCCGCGCTTAATGTTTTACAAAGAAATAAAACTGTTATGGTTTTTCATAATTGTATAAATACTTTGCCTTTGTATAAAGCTGATTTTGTAGATAATTATCTTGGTTTTTCTTTATCAGGAAAAGAACTAACTGAAAAGTTTTTTGAACATGCAAAAAGAAAAGGTGTATCATTCACAGAAGCAAAAGTTATACAAATATTTTCTATGGATAATTATTATAGTATAAATGCTAAAAATACCTTTTTTGAAGCAAAATCAATAATACTTGCAACAGGTATTACAAAAATAAAAAAATTAGATGGGGAAGAAAAGTTTTTAGGACTTGGCGTAAGTCGATGCGCAACATGTGATGGTATGCTTTTCAAAAATAAAAAAGTAGTTGTTATTACAGATACTGAAGAAGGTTTTAAAGATGCTAACTTCTTATCAGAAATATGTAATGAAGTAATTCTTATCCCCAAAAAAATTTTTAATATACCCTTAAATAAAAATATAAAAATACATAATGGTATTCCTAAAAAAATTATTGGTAAAAATAAAGTTTCAGGAATTGAATTAGATAATACTACTTTTAATACCGATGGAATATTTATTGTTGAAGAAAATCCTCCTATTGACAGTTTAATTGATGGTCTTGAAAAGGAAAATAATTTTATAAAAGTAAATAGAAATATGGAAACAAATCTAAAAAATATTTATGCAGCAGGTGATTGCACTGGAGGACCTTTTCAAGTATCAAAAGCTGTTGGAGAAGGTCTTATTGCAGCTTTAAATGCTGTTTCAAATTTAGATTAATGTTTTTAGTTTTATTTTAAATATTAGGAGTATTGTTTTTTTAATAAAAAAAGCCGAAGGAAAACCTTCGGCTTATATTATATGACTATGTCCTTTTTTAATTATTTATTTACTGATTCAAAAAAGTTCATAAGCATCATAGCTGTTTGATCACGTGTTGCATTTCCATTAGGTACAATCATAGTTTCTGTCATACCATTAATAATACCTTCTTCAACAGCCCACTGCATTGATGTAACTGCGTATGCACTTAAATCTTTAGCATCTGTATATTTACTAAGGTCTGCTGCTTTAGTTGTATCATATCCTTTAAGCTGTGCATAACGGTAAAGCATAGCTGCAAGCTGTTCACGTGTGATGTTTCCTTCTGGATTTGTACCGTCTGAAATACCATTCTGGATTGCCCATTTCTGACCTGCAGAATACCAAATTTCTCCAGTTGTATCTTGTCCATCAATTCTTGCTAATACTGTCCATACCATAGCACGGCTCATATTAAGATCTGGACCAAATGTTGTTTCTGTAATACCTGAGAAGATTTCACGGCTTGTTACAAAATTAATTGCATCAATTCCCCAGTATGAATCATCTACATCTGTGAAATGTTTGCTATTGTCAACAACTTTTACTGTATCACCATCTGATAATGTTACAACAATACTATCTTCTGTTGTTAATGTTGTTTTGATAACTTCTTCGCTACCATCTTCATTAACTTTAACTGCAACTGTACCACTTGTTACATTATCAACAGGGATTTCTACTTTAGTATCTTCTGGTAAATCAACTGTTATAGTTGTTGCATCTTCTCTATCATCTGTTAATTCTACAGGAGGAATTGGTAATGAAACATTTTTATTATTTTCTTTTGCATCTTCAACTGTTTCTTTAGATATTTCTACTGTTGATGTTACTTGTCCATCTTCATCAATTTCTGTTTTTGATTTAGAACCATCAGTATTTTCAATAGTAATTGTTTTAGAACCATCTTCTCTTTCTATAGTTCTTGTTTTATTTCCTACTTTATCTGTTTCAGTTGTAGTTTTTGTACCATCTTTTGTTTCTTCAACTACAAGTGTTGAACCATCTTCATATTTTGTTGTTTCAATAACTGTTCCATCTGATTTTGTTTCTGTAGTTGTTACAGACCCATCTTCATTTTCTGTAGTTTCAGTTGTTGTGCTTGATGAAGATGAACCGCCACTTGAAGATGAGCTACCGCCACTTGATTTTTTATAAACTTCAAATGTTTTATCATCATTTTCTCTTACACGATAAGGTGAAGATACAAATTCTGATGGATCGAATAAGAAAGTACCACCTTCAATTTCAATTTCATCATTTTTATTTTCACCAACAATTTTTACTTTTCCATTAAATGTACCATTTTTAATAGTAACACTTGCTGAACGAACCTGATCTTCTTTACCATAAATTCTAACTGCTGATGAATCATCAGAATCTGGATTAATTACAGAAATTGTTCCTCCAGAGATATCAACTATAGTATTTGCATCTTTAGGAGCATCTGGGAATGTAGTAGTACCTGCCCAATAGTTATCTACATGAATACCATTTTGTACATCACTTATTGTACAGTTAACTATATTAACATCTGAGTTATTATAAACCTCAATAGCTGAAGAACTCCATTCTTTATAATTTGATGCAGAATTAATTATACTTGTATTCCAAATTGATCCTTCAACTTTTGATCCATAAAGACCTGTAACAAGACCTTTTGTCAACTTATTATCTGTCTGATTAGCACAGTCAATAGTAGATTTATAAATTTCAAATTTACCTGCACGTATGTCAAATGCACTTCTGTTAAAATTCTTAACTGTAACATTATTTGCATTAAATACTACGTTATCAGAACCAGAAGGAACTTTAAATACACCTACACCATTAGCTGTTTTATTATCATTTCCACCAAAGTCTTTTAAAGTTACATTTGATATATTGAAAGTACCATCTGTTATTTCAAAGTATACATTTCTATTGTCATTCTGTCCTGTGATTGCATGTCCATTACCAACAATAGTTAATGGTTTATCAATTACAACTTTTTCAAGCATATCTACATCTTTTTGAAGAGATAAAGTTTCTTCTGCTGCCATAGCTGCTTTTACAGCCTCTTCAAATGTATAGTAAGGTTTACCTGCAACAGTTGCAACAACATTTTCTTCAGATTCATTAACAACTACAAATTTTCCACCAATTTCTTTATAATCTAAACCATCTGCAAGATACTCTGTTGGAACTGTTGAGAAAGTACCACCTGTTATAAAACCTTTTTTGTTTTCACTGTATACAGAAACTGTTCCGCCATTTATTGCATTAAATTTACCACCTGAAACTGATATATTAATTTTTTCTAATATATCATCTGAATGATTTTGAACATTCTTTTGATATAAAGCAGAATATCCTTCAATTGTACCACCTGTTATATCAACACTTATAGGTAATTTTGTTGTATGTTGTGCAATAGCAACACCAGCACCTGAAGATGTGGTTCCATTTCCATTTGGTTCCGTATTAATAGGTTTTGCTAATCCTTTTATAGTACCATCTTTAATGTCGAGGTTACCAGAACGAATTTCAATTCCGGAATTATTTCCACAAATATATCCATCTTCTACAACAAGATTACCATATTGTGGATGATAAATAGCTGTTCCACCTTTAGAAATCAAGCTTCCGCCTTCAATTATAATTGTTGTACCATGACTAGTGCCATTACCTGAAATAGCATAGCTTGTTGCTTCTATAGATGCACCATCTTTTACAATTATTTTTGTTCCTTCGTAATTTTCAGGTACATCATCACCATTATTATAAAGTCCTTTAACAGTTATAGCTACAGTACCATATGTATCTGTTTCGCCATTTGTTAATTCTATTATTTCTGTCCCACTTCCTACTGTATATGTACCAACATTATCTAATTCATCTGGAGAAATATAGAAAACATAATTAAAATATTTTTTATCTGGATCATTAGATACATTACCTGCATATACATTAACTGTAAGATCTTCTGTATATAAATTAACAGCACCAAATGATTTAACTACATATTGAGCAAGTGGAGGATTATCTTTTCCTGTTTCATCAATAATTGTACCATTTTTTATTGTTACATCTTTTTCAGATTCAGCAGATATATCAAATGTAGTAGATGATTTTTCTTCTGGTTTTTCTTTAATAGTAACAATATTTCCACCTAAATCAAAAATAAGATTTTTATTTTCTATAGATATAGTTTCTTTAATATCAGCATCATTATTAAGTTTTACTGTTGCTCCATCAGGTGCATTTTCTATAGCATCTTTTAATGAAAAATAATATTTTTCACCATCTTCTGATTTTACAGTTGCAACTGTACTTGTTTCAGGAAGCCAAATTGTATCTTTGTCACCAAAATAAGTTTTAGGGTCTTCCACTTTTACAAATCTGCTTGATAAAGAAATATTAAATGGTTTTCCGTTAGCATATCCTACATCTGAATCATCTGTATATACAGTATCTACTCCAGACATATTTGCTTCTGTTGCATCAAATAAACATTCCAAAGCTTCTGCACCGTCGCCCCAGCCAACATTTATACCATTACCCCAGCCATTATCTTCAAGAGTAATTTTTCCTGTTGCTTTAACTGTTGATGCATTTACAACTATTCCTACTTTATTAACACCTTCAACGCTTACATTATTAAGAGTCACATTTGTAGATTCATAAATATTAATACCATGTGATTCGTTGCCTTCACCTACAATATTTAAATCATTAATAATAACACCATCACAACCATTTATACCAAGTACATGTGCTGTACCATCATAATTTGCTGTAATAATATTATTATTACCATTTATTGTAACGTTATCTGCAGTTATTGCAAGTGCTGCTTCATTAGCATCTGTATCAATATCTGTTAAATTTACAGGATTAAGTATTTCTATTGTTACATCTCCTGTTTTGTTTGCTTCTTTAATAGCTTCTGAAAGTGTCATTTCTTTTCCATCTACACTTGCTTCCGCTGTTGTTTTTTTACCTTCAAGCTGGTCTAAATCTAAACCTTCACCTTCTCCTTCAGTTGTAGTAGTAAGTTCTTCTGTTGTATCTTCCGCAAAAGCTGTCAAAGGCATTGATGTAAGTACCATTGATGCCATTAACAAATAGGCAAGACCTTTTTTTGCCAATGATTTTTTCATTTTTTTACCCCTTTCTTAAAAAAACATTTTTCATTATTAAAAGATATTATATTTTATAACATTACAAAATAACATTGTAATGAATATAACGTGTATAATTCTATCATAAAAAAAACTTTTATGTACTTGTAAATTATGGCATAAGATTAAAGTAAATTTATTAAAATTAAGTGGCATACTTTATTGAAAAATTTTTAATACACATTAACCAATAAATTTACAAAATATACTAACTTTTACTATAATATAATATCACTATATATTTTTTTTTACAATAAGTATTTAATAATAATTATTTTTTATTTTATCATTTATTTTTATAAAACCTATGTCCTAATTAAAGATTTAAGCTTTTGTAAGGTCAACAACTATATTTCCATTTGGGTATACAAGCTGTAATTTTCCATTTCCCAAATATTTCAAATCCTTAATCATTGAATTATTAATATCATTTGCATTTTTGTCTATATTTTATCAAACTAATATAAAAAATTCAACATTATATCAAATTTTACATATTTTTAATATTTAGTGTCCAAAAAAGCGTACCTAAAGGTACGCTTTTTATCATAATTCATCTTCTTTTACAAGTGTAAATCTTATTTTGTTTTTAACAGCAAATTTATGCGCCTCTGAACCTTTAACAACTCTCAATTTCATTTTATATTCAAACACACCGAATTTATCTTCTGCTGCAGCATATTGTGCAAACACACCCGAACCCCCTCCATCTATTTTGGTAACATTTGGTGGAATGGTAAATTCTGAAATGCTGTATGCCCATTCACCTTCAACTTGCGGACCATGGTTGAAACCGCATGCATAAAATGCAGATCTTCCTATCGTTGTAAGTGATTTTGGAAGGTCAAGACTATTAAGATTTCTGCAATCATAAAGAGCTTCTGATTGAATTTCTTTCAATGTATTTGGAAGTATAAGTTCTTTTAATGAAAAACAATTATAAAATACTTTTCTTTGCAAAACTTCAATCCCTTCCGGAAGATTTATTTTACTTAAAGTTTTGCAATCCATAAATACTTCTTTTCCTAAAACAGTACATGTGCTAGGAAGAACAACTTCCTCCAAACATACGTCATTTTTGAAAGCTCCGTATTTTATTTCAGTAACTCCTTCCGGTATTACAATTTTTATCAAATTATCTTTATTCTTAAAAGCTTCTTCTCCTATTGAAACAATTTTTTTACCATCTATTTCTTCTGGTATAACTATTTCTTCTTCTCTGCCTTTATATTTTATAATTTCGGCTTCTGTTTCATTTAATGGTTTAATTTCAAAAGTTCCTTTTCTTGGTTTTTTTGCAGGCTTTTTGAGTAAAAGATATTCAAGTACCTTTTTACGTTCTCCCTGCCTTGCAGCAGCTATAAACCTATTTATATTTTTATCTAAATCTTTAAAATTTTTAATAAACGCAATTAAATACGCCTCTGAAAGTACATCAAAACCCTCTCCTGAAATAACATCTTCCAAATATTTTTTATCAAGTACTCCAAATGAGGTGCGAATTTCTGTTTCTCCCAAAAATTCAAACTCATCTAAAGCAGTACAAAATCTAAAAGCACTGTTATCAAGCTCTTTAACACCTTCAGGGATAATAGCTGATTTAAGATTTTTACAAAATTCAAAAGCCGAATACCTTATTGTAGTTACAGATTTCGGGATTACAATTTTTTCAAGATTTGAATATGAAAATGCAAAATTCATAATCTCTTCTACACCATCAGGAATTATATATTCTCCGTCAAATTTTCTTTTTGAATATATAAGTCTTTTCATATCTTTTGAAAACAAAACGCCATCTATTGCTGTTAAATAAGGACTATCCGGGTCTACTGTTATGTTTTCCAAATTATGATTTTTATAAAATGTGCCAAACCAAACATCTGTTATATTTTTAGGTATAGAAATACTTAAAATTCCTTCTGTATCTGAACTAAAACTTACTAAAATATCTTTTTCTGCTTTTTTAATAAGCTCTTCGGGAATTTCAACATTCTTACTTTCACCTTTATATCTAAGCTCCCACCTGTTATTATCCCATCCGGAAGAATTAAATACAAAATCATCATATTTACACATAACATTCACCTCCAAAAAGGCTACATATTATAAAAATCTAAATAAATCTGATTCTGAAATTATTTTAATATCATCACGCACTGCTTTTTGAGCATTTGCTTCTTCAACTTTTCTTGCTCCAACATCGCCAAAATCTCCAAGAACAAGGTAATTTGTTTTACCACTTACAGCACCTGTACATTTTCCGCCTTTCTTTTCTATAAGCTCTTTTATTTCATCTCTGCTTTCTTTTGCATTTTGAAATTCACCTGTAAGCACAAATCTTTTACCTTTAAAATCAAGGCTGTCTATCTCATCTGTATCATATTCAGGCTCTTTGTGATATTTTCCGTAATAACCAAATGATTCTTCATACCACTCTGTAAAATCTTCATCACTCATATCAAGCTCATCTATTTCTTGGTCAGAAATATCTAAATTATGAACATCTTCTCCAAAGAAAAATGCATAATATTCTTGTAAACATTCTAAGAAGTCGTGCCATTTTTCTGGAATTGGGGAAAATCTTAACTGGAAATCTATAACGGCATTTTGATCAATAGGTAATATTTCCATATAATCCATATTTTCAGCAATATAACCATCATAATCCCAATCAGAATAATTTATAATTTCATAAAACATATTTGTTGGTTCGATGAAAATAAATACCCATCTTCCGATTTCTCTTTCGTCTGCGCTTGGAGCAAAATATGAGAAAAATTCCACAGCTGCATCAAAATATTCTACGCCTAAATCATCCCATTCTGTTTCTTTATCTTCACAGCTTATAGTTTCATATGTTAAACTTTCACCATCACTTGTAAAAGTTCCTGTTTCTTGAAGACGGAAGCCCATGCCTTCTTCTTCATCAACAAAATTAATTTCTATACTTAAATTATTGTCAGACATAATTTTTAAAAAATTATCATATTCTTCATCTGTAAGAGGATGGTCTGTTTCTGGATGATTTTTAATCCAATCACGAGTCCAGTCATCAAATGATTCCAAAGTTCCGGAAAATGCCCATCGACCACATCCGCTAAAATCTGCTGTACGGTTTTTTAAAGATAATCCGCCGCACCACTGAATACCATACT
>CALWSX010000154.1 GCA_944384285.1 uncultured Lachnospiraceae bacterium | reverse complement strand
CTCAGGCAACTGTTTCAAGAGATATAAGAGAACTTAAACTTACAAAAATTTCAGCAGGGAATGGAAAACAAAAATATTCTGTTATTGCAGAAAATGATACTGAATTTTCTGATAAGTTAATAAGAGTTTTCAGAGAAGTAGTAACAAGTATTGATTTTGCCCAAAATATTATTGTTATAAAGACACTTGAAGGAATGGGAATGGCTGTTGCTGTAGCACTTGATAGTATGAAAAATCATGAAATTGTAGGAACTATTGCCGGAGATGATACTGTCTTTTGCTTAGTAAGGACACATACACAAACTGTAGGAATTATTGATAGACTTAATAAAATTATAAAAGAACAGTAGTTGTTTTAAGGAAGTGAAAAAATGCTCGAATATCTTCATATTAAAAATGTTGCTCTAATTAAGGATATAGAAATTAATTTTTCAAAAGGACTTAATATATTATCCGGCGAAACCGGGTCCGGAAAATCTATGATTATTTCGGCTCTTAAATTTGTGTTAGGAGAAAGAATATCAAAAGATTTTATCAGAAAAAGTGAAAAAGAAGCTTTTGTGGAAGCAATTTTTGTACAAAAAGAGAATTTTTCCAATATTCTTAAAGAGCTTGAACTAAGAGAAGAAGATGATGGAAGCATTATAATTTCTAGAACAATAAATCAAAACGGCAGAACAATTAACAAAATAAATGGTGAAACTGTGCCACAAAGCACCTTAAAACAATTATCTGAATATATGTATGATATGCATTCGCAGCATGAACATCAGTCTTTATTAAATCCTAATAAACATATTTTTCTTTTGGATAAATTTTGTGAAAACATTTTTGTTTTAAAAGAAGAACTTGATAAATTACTTAAAGAATATAAAATCCTCGATAAAGAAATACAGTCTCTCAATTTAGATGAAAAAGAAAAGGAACAAAAAATAGAAATTTTATCATATCAAATTGATGAGATAGAAAAATCCAAGTTAAAAAACGGAGAAGAAGAAGAGCTTCTAGAAAAGAAAAAGAAAGCTTTAAACAGCGAAAAAATAAGGTCTTTATCAAATGAGAGTTACAAATTTTTATATGAGGGCTTTGAAAATGAAAAACCTATACTTGAATCTTTGTCAAAGGTCTTGGATAACATTTCAGAATTAAAGGATTTCGATAATGAATTTGAAAGTATTTATGAAAGACTTTATGAAAGTTTTGAAAATTTGTCTGATTGTTCATCTGAAATAGGAAAATATATAAGAGAAAATGATTTAATAAAAGATGATATTGAGGAAATAGAAGAAAGACTTGATACAATTTACAAACTTAAAAGAAAATATGGAAATTCTGTATCCGAAATATTATCATACTATTATAATATAAAAGAGCAGCTTACAAATTTGAATTTAAATGATGAAAGATTAAAAGAGTTTACGGAAAAAAGAAAAGGTCTTTACAGAAAGATGTTTACACTTTGTGAGGAAATTTCTTCTGAAAGAAAACAAAATGCGGAGGAAATAGAAAAAGCTGTAACAGAACATCTTCATGACCTTGAAATGAAAAATGCATCATTTAAAATTAAAATAGAAGATAAGAAAAAAATTTCTCATGATGGAAAAGATAGTGTGGAATTTTTGATTTCTCCTAATTTAGGAGAAGAGCTAAAGCCTCTTTCTAAAATTGCATCGGGAGGGGAAATGTCAAGAGTAATGCTCTCTTTAAAATCTGTTTTATCAGAGGCAGATAATATTGATACATTTGTTTTTGATGAAATAGATTCTGGTATAAGCGGAAGAACAGCCCAAAAAGCAGGGGAAAAAATGTGTAAAATTGCTAAAGAAAAACAAATTTTGTGTATAACCCATTTACCTCAAATTGCGGCTATGGCAGATTTGCATTTTTTAATAGAAAAACATGAGGAAGATAATAATACATTTACAACAGTAAAGGAACTTACTGAAAAAGAAAGAGTAAATGAAATATCAAGACTTATGAGTGGTTCTGTTATAACAGATCTTTCTAAGAAGGCTGCGGAGGAACTTATTTATAATGCTATTGAATATAAAAATTTATAAAATTACATTTTTAGGGGGATTTTATCCCCTTTTTTGTTTATAATAATCAAACTTAATAATTATTCTATAAAGGAATATATTAAAATATCAAGATATTCCTTTATGGAATAAGTGTGCAAATTTTACGGGTAAATTTTTATATTTGTAAATATAGAAAGAATGATTTAAGTAAATTTTAAGTTTAGTAATTTGAAAATAAAAATTAAATTAGTCATATTATTCCTTTTTGTAATAATATAGATATGATAATTAAGAATAATACTAAGTTGATTTAAACACAAAAAAAACCTCGTTTAAAGAGGCCTTTTTTGATTAATTTGTTTTACTTGTAAGCCTTAAAATACTTAAATATTTCACTGAGGAGGTCGAATATTTATAAAAATCAATCTTTAAATAGGGTTGGGAAGGAATTTAGAATGATTAAAAATATCTACTTACAGAGAAAAACAAACCGTATAAAGTTGTTTAACTTTCCTTTTTGGAATAATTAATGTTTTTTAAATATTCCTTTTTGTTATGATTTGATTATATTTTATTTTTTTTTATAAATCAATTTGACTTTTGAAAATAACTATTCTATAATGGAATAAAAGGAGGGGCTGATTTATGACAATTGAGCAAATGAATTATTTTGTAA
>CALWSX010000153.1 GCA_944384285.1 uncultured Lachnospiraceae bacterium | reverse complement strand
ATCGGAGAAGTTGTACGTTATTTAAAATTTGAAGACAAAGAAATTGTTATAAAATCTATTAAAGAATTAAGAAAAAGATATGAAGATGATATTGTAACAGCACCTCATATATATTCTTCAAACAGATGTCTTTCTTATTTCAGCGAAGGACATAAAGTAAATGAATGTTTTTCAGGAATTGAATATTATAAATTCCTTGTGGAACTTGAAAACACAATAGAACAGGATTATGAAAACTTTATTACAAAAATGATGTGCGTAATAGATATTCTTTTCTGTAAAAACAATATGTTTATTTCTGTATGTTCTGAAAAGAAATATTTTGAAATGACAAAAATATTCAGTTTAAGATATATGGAACTTGTTAAAGAAAATTCATCTTATTGCAACCAGGAATATGTATTTGATTATGGTATAAAAAAAGAAGCGTTTATTATACCTTCAAAAGTACAGTATAACGCTCTTGCATTTAACTATAAAGATGCTGGTATAGAATACTCAGGTGCACTTGCCGTTATTAAAAATATATTAAACAGAGATTACCTTTGGAATAATGTAAGAGTTAAAGGCGGAGCTTATGGAAGCGGATTTTCTATAGCAAAAAGCGGAAACTCATATTTTTACTCTTACAGAGACCCTAAATTAAAAGAAACTTTTGAAATTTACAGAAGTACTTATAAATATTTGGCTAACCTTAACTTATCAAAAGATGATATAGACAAATATATTATAGGTACAATTAACGAAATTGATAAACCAAAAGGAAATAACGCTATTTCATCAGAAGTTATAGTTGACCATATTTTAAATATGACAAATGAAAAGAAAGACAAAAAAAGAAGTGAAATACTTTCCTTTAAAGTAGATGATATTAATAAATTTATTAAGATATTTGAAGTTGTAAAAAATATGGATTATATATGTACAATAGGCAACTGCGATATGATAAATAATAACAAAGACCTTTACGACCATATTGAAAGTTTGGTATAATAACTATTACATTAATCCTTGATATTTAAAACGTTGTATTCATTTAAAGGGGGATAAATAAATGAGTATTGATTACAAATCAGCCGGAGTAGATGTTGAAGCCGGATATGAGTCCGTAAGGCTTATGAGAGACCATGTAAAAAGCACTTTCAGAAAAGAAGTTTTATCTGATATAGGTGGTTTTGGGGGACTTTTTTCTCTTAAAGCCATAAAAGATATGGAAGAACCTGTTATGATTTCAGGTACAGATGGCGTTGGTACAAAATTAAAACTTGCTTTTTTACAGGACAAGCACAACACGATTGGTATTGACTGTGTTGCTATGTGTGTAAACGATGTTATTTGTAACGGAGCAGAACCTTTATTTTTCCTTGACTATATTGCATGTGGAAAAAACTATCCTGAAAAGATTGCTGAAATTGTAAGCGGAGTTGCTGAAGGCTGCAGACAGGCAGGTTGTTCACTTGTAGGTGGAGAAACTGCTGAAATGCCTGGATTTTACCCTGTTGATGAATATGACCTTGCAGGATTTACTGTAGGTGTTGTTGATAAAAAAGATATTATTAACGGTAAAGATATAAAAGAAGGCGATGTTATAATTGGTCTTCCTTCAAGCGGAATTCACAGCAACGGTTACTCTCTTGTAAGAAAAGTTTTTGAACCTCTTGAAGATAATATAAATGTTTATGATGAAAGACTTAACGGAACTATAGGAGAAGCTCTCTTAGTACCTACAAAAATATATGTTAAAGAAGTTCTTGAAATAATCAAAAATGTTAAAGTAAAAGGAATAAGCAATATCACAGGTGGAGGATTTTTTGAAAATATTCCAAGATGTTTCCCAAAAGGCGAAGGCTTATGCGCTAAAATAAACGAAGGAAGCTGGCCTGTACTTCCTATATTTGATATTATGCAGGAAAAAGCAGGACTTGACCGTCTTAAAATGTATAATACATTTAATATGGGTATAGGAATGATACTTGTAGTTTCTAAAGAAGATGCTAAAAAAGCTATAGATTTTATTGAATCTATCGGTGAAAAAGCTTATATTATCGGTGAAATGATTAAGGACGAAGAAAAAGAGGTTTCAATATGCTTAAAATAGGAGTACTTGTTTCCGGGGGAGGAACAAATTTACAAGCCATTATTGACAGTATTGAAAGTAACTATATAAAAAATGCGGAAATTGCTGTTGTAGTAAGCTCAAATCCTAATGCCTATGCGCTTGAAAGAGCAAAAAATCATAATATCGAAGGCGTAACTATAAGAAAAAAAGATTTTTCAGATGTTTCTCTTTATGAACAGGCCCTTATTGACTGTTTTAAAGAAAGAAATGTTGAACTTATAGTTATGGCTGGATTTATGGTAGTTATAGGTGAAAAATTTATAGACGCTTTTAGAAACAGAATTATGAATGTACATCCTTCTCTTATTCCGGCATTTTGCGGTGACGGATTTTATGGTTTAAGAGTACATGAAGCTGCACTTAAAAGAGGCGTAAAACTTACTGGAGCAACTGTGCATTTTGTAAATGAAATAACTGACGGAGGTCCTATCATACTTCAAAAAGCTGTTGAAGTTATGGAAGATGATACACCGGAAGTTTTACAAAAAAGAGTTATGCAGGAAGCTGAATGGATTATATATCCTGAAGCGGTTAAACTTTTTGCTGAAGGTAGATTATCTGTTGTTGATGATAAGGTAATAATAAGGAGATAAAGTATGAAAGTTTTGGTTGTTGGAAACGGCGGACGTGAACATGCTATAGTTTGGAAACTTAAACAAAACAAAAATATTGATGAAATCTTTTGTGCAGCCGGAAATGCTGGAATAGGACAAGATGCGACTTTGGTTCCTATTAAACCTATGGAAATAGATAAACTTGTTGAGTTTGCTAAAGAAAATAAAATTGACTTAACAGTAGTAGGTATGGACGATCCTCTTGTTGCAGGTATTGTAGATGCATTTTCAGATGCAGGGCTCAGAGTTTTTGGACCTAAAAAGAATGCTGCTATTATAGAAGGAAGTAAAGCTTTTTCAAAAGATTTAATGAAAAAATATAACATTCCTACAGCAAAATATGAAACTTTTTCAGATTATGAAGAAGCTCTTAAATACTTAGAAAATCAGGAAATGCCTATTGTAGTAAAAGCTGACGGTCTTGCGCTTGGAAAAGGCGTTCTTATCTGTAATACACTCGAAGAAGCCAAAGATGCCGTAAATGAAATTATGGTTGATAAAAAATTTGGTGAATCCGGAAGTAAAGTTGTAATTGAAGAATTTTTACAGGGCCCTGAAGTATCCATACTTTCATTCTGTGATGGAAAAACAGTTGTGCCTATGGTTTCCGCACAGGATCATAAAAGAGCTTATGACAACGATGAAGGTTTAAATACAGGTGGCATGGGTACATTCTCACCAAGTGTTTTTTATACAGAAGAAATGAATAAAGTTTGTATGGAAACTATTTTTAAACCTACAGTAGAAGCTATGGCAAAAGAGGGCAGACCATTTGTCGGAATACTTTATTTTGGACTTATGTATACTAAAGACGGTATGAAAGTAATCGAGTATAACGCAAGATTTGGAGACCCTGAAACACAGGTTATTCTTCCAAGACTTAAAACAGACTTGCTTGATATTTTTAATGCTTGTATTGATGGTACACTTGATAAAATGAATATTGAGTGGTATGATAACGCAGCTGTATGTGTAGTTCTTGCAAGCGGAGGATATCCTCTTTCATACGAAAAAGGTTTTGAAATAACAGGTCTTTCTGATATAAATGAAGAAAACACTATTGTTTTCCACGCCGGAACTGTTTTAAAAGATGGTAAATTTGTTACAAATGGAGGCCGTGTTTTAGGTGTTACAGGCATAGGTAAAGATATAGAAGAAGCTATTGAGAATGCCTATACATCAGCAAAAATAATTAATTTTGATAAAAAGCATTTCAGAAATGATATCGGAAGAAAAAAATACTTATAATTAATAAAAAGAAACAGCATTTTTAATGCTGTTTTTTTTATTTGGAAAAATATTGTTTAAGAAATATTTAAAAATTTTTTTAAAAATAATCAAACCTTTTTTTATTAAAATGGCTCTATATAGTAGATGCATCTAATAAACGAAAAGGAGTAATTGTCTTGACGAATGAAGAAGTAGCATTACTTGTAACAAAGTTACAAAACGGTGATGAAAGTGCTTTTGATACTCTTTTTACCGTATATAAAAACACGGCTGTACGTACAGCAGCTCTTATAACAGGAGATTTTTCTTTAGCTGAAGATATAGTTCAAGATACATTTGTAAAATGCCTTACATCTATAAATACATTAAAAGATCCTTATAAATTTTATCCTTGGCTTTTGAAAATTCTTACACATTTTTCATGGAAAGCTTCAAAAAAGAAAAGCAGTCTGGTTTTAAAAGATGAAATATATGAAGATTTTGAAGATATTAAACTCCAGACAAAAGATTCGTATCCATCTGATAGGATAGCGGAATATTCTTATCTTTATGAGGCCGTTTGCAGTTTAAATACAAAACAAAGAACAACGCTTATATTATATTATTTTAATGATTTATCAATAAAAGAAATAGCAAAAATTACAAATTCTCTTGAAGCAACTGTGAAATCAAGGCTACATGCGGCTAAAAAAAGTCTGAAAAAAAGCCTGAATGAAAAATACTCTTTTGAGGAGGTAGTGGGTAATGAGGGATAAGGATTTTGAAATTTTAATAAAAAATTCTCTTGAAGAAAAAACAAAATATATGGACGTATCACCATTTATGCTTCAAAAAATTAAACAAAAAGCATCAAATGAATGTGGAAAGGAGACTAAACGTATGAAAATATTTAGTTTGAAAAAGCTTGTAGTTGTTGGAATTCTTTGTGTATCATCAGTAACATGTTTTGCGGCTTTAAAGCTTGGGGGTGTAAGTTCAAGCAGTACAAAGGAATTTACATCATTAAGTGAAATGGATAGAGTAGAAGACAAAATAGGTTTTTCACCAAAATATGTAGAAAATTTTGAAAACGGATTTACTTTCAAAGAAGGTTATGTAGGTGAAACTGTAGGTAATGATACAGAAGGAAATGAAATGGGTAAAACCTATAAATTAGTAAGTTTTGGATATGAGGACAAAGATGGGAATACACTTACTTTAATGGCTGAAAATGGAAACCAGTTGGTTGATTTTGGAGGCGAATATGTAGAAGGATACGATACTCAAATTTTCAAATTTGTACCACCT
>CALWSX010000152.1 GCA_944384285.1 uncultured Lachnospiraceae bacterium | reverse complement strand
GAGTGAGTTGTAAGTTCTATATCCTTTGTTCCGTTTTCTTCGTGATATTCACTTCTAACAAGCAACGGCTCTGCAATTCTGTTTTTGAATGAAGATGCAAGGTTGTAATAAACCATACCATGAGCTTGTTCAATTCTTTGACCTTTGCCATTTCTTGTAACAAGGTATGATTCAAGCTTAGGGCTAGAACCTTCTATAATATCTGTAACGTCTACGTTAAAGGCAAGGGCACATCTGTACAAAAAAGCAAATGATAAGTCGTGATTTCCATTTTCGCAGGCTATATATTCTTCTTCGCTTACACCCGTTTTTTCTGCCATTTCAGAAACACCAAGTCCTTCAATGATACGAAGTTCTCTTATACGTCCGGCCATTTCGTGAATTTTAAAGTCAAGTCCTGTAATTTGTTTCATAAGATTTTAACCTCCGTTTTTGTTAGGGGGCGAAAAAAAACTCGCCCCAAAGATATAGTTATCATTGAGACGAGTATATAACCCGCGGTACCACTCAAATTGCAAACATAAAGTTTACCACTCATCGGGCTCAAACAAGCCCTACACACTTACGTAGTGAGACGGGAAAGATCTACTGATAAAAAATTACTTTCTTCTTTCCAGCTCAAAGGCTACAACAAATCTATGTATCTTTTTGGCTTGCACCAACCGCCAATTCTCTGTAAGTACAAACAGAAATGCTCTCCTTGTCACAGCTTTTAGATTTTTAATTTTTATGATGATAACATATCAAAAATCAGATGTCAATAATAGTTATTTTTTTGTTAAAGTTTATTTCTTATGATTTTACCACTGATTGTTTTTGGAAGTTCGTCTTTGAACACAACAAGTCTTGGGTATTTATAAGGAGCTGTTCTATGTTTTACATATTCTTGGATTTCTTTTTTAAGCTCTTCTGTAGGTTCAGTTCCTTTTGTAAGAACAACGCTTGCTTTTACAATTTGTCCTCTTAATTCATCAGGTTCAGGGGATACGCCACATTCTAATACATAAGGAAGTTCCATGATAACACTTTCAATTTCAAAAGGTCCAATACGATATCCGGAAGATTTGATTACGTCATCAACTCTGCCGACATACCAGTAAAAACCGTCTTCGTCTTTCCAAGCCATATCACCTGTATGATACATACCGTCATGCCAAGCTTCGTTTGTAGCTTCTTCATTTAAATAATAACCTTTGAAAAGACCACAAGGAACAGAATCTTTTGTTCTTATAACGATTTCACCTGGCTGACCAATTCCCTGAGGGTTACCATCTTTATCTACGATATCAACATCATAGAGTGGTGAAGGAGTACCCATAGAACCAATTTTATGTGTTGATCCCATAAAGTTTGCTATTGAAAGAGTTGTTTCTGTCTGTCCAAAACCTTCCATAAGGAGAAGTCCTGTCTGTTTTTCAATCTGACGGAAAACTTCAGGGTTCATAGCTTCACCTGCTGTTGTAGCACGTTTTACAGAAGAGAAATCATAAGTAGATAAATCTTCTTTTATCATCATACGATACATTGTAGGAGGAGCGCAGAATGTTGTAATCTGGTATTTTTCAAAAAGCGGAAGAATATCGCTTGCTTTAAATCTGTCAAAGTCATATGCAAATACTGCACCTTCACAAAGCCACTGTCCATAGAGTTTGCCCCAAAGAGCTTTTCCCCAACCTGTATCAGAAATAGTAAAGTGAAGTCCATCTGGAACTACTCCATGCCAATATTTAGCTGTGATGAAATGTCCCAAAGCATATTTGTAACTATGAGCAACGATTTTTGGATAACCTGTTGTTCCTGATGAGAAAAGCATTATCATAGTATCGTCGCCACAAGGAGAATCTTCTGTTCTGTTAAATGTACCTCTATACATTGGATATTCTTCATTAAAGTTTCTCCAGCCTTCTCTGTTTCCGCCTACAAGAAGTTTAAGTTTGAGAGTAGGGGAAGCATTTTCAGCAAGTTCAACCTGTTCTGCAACATCTCCATCTGCTGTACAGATTATTGTAGATACTTCTGCAGCATTAAATCTATATTCAAAGTCATGCTGTTGAAGAAGATTTGTTGCAGGGATAGCAATAGCACCAATTTTATGAAGAGCGATAATTGCTAACCAGAATTGATAATTTCTTTTAAGAACAATCATTACTTTATCGCCTTTTTTAATTCCAAGTGCTTTAAAATAGTTTGCGCATCTTGAAGAAAGCTTTTTAATATCTGAATAAGTAAATCTTGTTTCATTTTTATTGTTATCAAGATGTAAAAGTGCAAGTTTATCAGGATATTTATCTGCAACTGCATCAACAACATCAAAAGCAAAATTAAAGCTGTCTTCATTTGTAAATTTAATATCTGTTAAAGCATGATTTTGATTTTCTGTAACATGAATAAATTTTTCGCATAAAAGTTTTGGACTTCTGTCGATAGATGCTATTGTTTCAACGATTTCTTCTTCATGTACAACATCTTCACCAGGAAGAACAACTGCAAGGAATTTACAATCTTCTCCACCATAAGCAATCATACCATGAGGCTCAGAACTGTTATAATAAATAGAATCGCCTTCGTTTAAAATTTCGATATTGTCACCAACTTGAACTTTTAAACTTCCGGAAAGAATTAAGTCAAATTCTTGTCCTGAATGTTTTGTTAAGTGAATTGGTTTATTTTGTAAATCTTCCATATAGTCGTATTTAACGAAATATGGTTCAGCGATTTTATCTCTGAAAAGAGGCGCAAGGTTTGAAATTTCGATACCAAGTTCTTTTGCAGTTTGCTGACCACAGCCTTTTCTTGTAACTGTATATGATGAAAGGTGAGCACTTTGACCTTCCAAAATATCCATAATTCCAATATCAAAAGCAAGGGCGCATTTATGTATAAAAGTGAATGGGAAATCAATAAGTCCCGCTTCATATTTTTTATATTCTTCAACAGTTGTATCTGTTTTTGTAGCCATTTCCTCAACGGAAAAACCGGCAATTTCACGCATTTCACGTATTCTGACAGCTATTTCATATAATTTTGTTGATACATTTTGTGTTTGCATTTTTTATCCTCCATTTGTTTAAAATTTAAAAATAAAAAACAAAAAACCCGTCTCAATAAACATTGAGACGGGTATAAAATCTTTCCCGCGGTACCACTCAACTTGCGGTTAAAATTAACCGCCACTTTAGACTCCAACAAGTCCTATACATTTACGCAGTAATCACGAAAGGCACTTACTAACCAAAACGGCTTTCAAACCTCCAGCTCAGAAGTGATAGGCTTTATCTAAGGAAATAAATATTGACTTGCACCAAACGTCAACTCTCTGAAAAATATTAGCCTTTAGCCGTCTTCGTCATAGCTTTTAGAGCAATATTTAATTTTCACAAATATTATCACATAAAAGTTTTAATGTCAACTATTTTTTTAAAAAAATTTTATAAGTATTTTTTTAACAAAGAATTCAGTTTTTTTATTTAATTAAAGAAGATAAATTTAATATTTATCCATATCAAATGCACCTTTTTTCCCTAAAATATAGGCTTTTTTAATAATTCTGATTTCTTCTTTTTCAAGCTTTCTTTCAAGGAATTGTTCAAAGAAAGATGTAAGTTCTTTTGTATTAACAGAAGTTTTTACAGATTTTTTTCTCATAAGAGAATTTATATCAAAATTCTTAATACTTATAATTTCAGGATTAATCTTTTTAAATATTTCAGCTGTATAGTAAGCATCATTATAAGCGTCATGAAAATCTTTCTCGATATCAATATCAAACATCATAACTGCATTTTTAAGCCCAATAGCTTGTCCTTTTGTATATTTAAGATGTTTTGTAGCAATATCTTGTATATTCAAATAATTTAAAGGCATAAGATTATAATCAAGACCATGAAAAAGAATATTTTTAAAAAGATATTTAATATCATCAACACCCCATGTACACAAAACATCATCAGGTTTAACAAATTCAGAAAATAAAGAATACGCTTTAGAAAATGATGTTCCTTTTTTTACCGTTTGTTGAGTAATACCGGTAATTTTTTCTACAAAAGGATGAATTTTTTTATAAATTACAGGCTTAATTATTTTATTAAATTGATCCACGTATTCAAGATCACTGTTTAATTTTACCGCTCCAATTTGAATTATTTCAAAAGGGCAGAGGGGATTTTGTTTTTCATGATTTTCTTTTCCCAAATCATAAGCCTGATTAAATTCAAAGTCTATAACAATATAATCCATAACACACTTTTTCTCCATAGTACAATTTTTCTTATTTTACCACGTATCGTTTAAAAATAACAGTAAATTTATAAAATAAAGAATAAAAATTAAAAAAGGCTTGATTAATTAAATTTATTGTGATATCATAATAAAAGTTATTAAACAGGTATGGGTTATGGCCCGTTGGTCAAGCGGCTAAGACGTGGCCCTCTCACGGCTAAAACAAGGGTTCGATTCCCTTACGGGTCATTGTTTTTTTCGTAATATCTGTTAACTATGGGAGTTTAGCTCAGCTGGGAGAGCATCTGCCTTACAAGCAGAGGGTCACAGGTTCGAGCCCTGTAACTCCCATTTTATTTTTTTTAAAATTTATGTTGACAAGTTAACTTTTTTGTGATAAAAATAAATACAACATTTTTAATATCTAAATGCAAAGACGGAACTATGCGTCGAGGATGTTTTTAAGAGAGCCGGTGGTTGCTGCGAACCGGTAAACTAATCGAGTCTGCAGTCTCATTCCCGAGCAGAATCTCTGAACTTACAGTAAGAGATTACGGTTGCCCCGTTATCATGGCTTTACGCTTTTATGAGCGTGAAATGAGTGATTGCTGTTTGCAGTAATCAGGGTGGTACCACGGTAATTCGTCCCTGAGGTTATTTATAACCTCAGGGTTTTTTAGTTTATTAAAAAAATAACATTATAAGGAGAATACTATGAAAAAAATATTTATTGCTGACTCAACTATTAAATATTCCGATAACAACGGAAATGCTTCAATTTCTTTTAAAGAAAAAATAGAAACAATTAAACTTCTTGATAAAATAAATGTTTCTGTAATAGAAATTGCACCTCTAAACAACGATAAAATAAGCTCTGTGCTTACAAAAACAATTGTTCAGACAGTTAAAAATTCTGTAGTTTCAATTCCTGTTGCTTTTGAGGAAAACGGAGTATCTGATGCATGGGAATGTATAAAATATGCTGAAAACAAAAGATTATCTGTTGTTGTTCCTACATCTACAGTTCAAATGGAATACTTCTTCAGAAAAAAACCAAATGCAGTAATGCAGATTATTAAAGATACTGTTGAAAAATGTAAAAAATATACAAACGATATTGAATTTGTAGCAGCAGATGCAACCAGAAGTGAAAAAGATGTTTTAAACGAAGCTATAAAAACAGCAATTTCTTCCGGTGCTACTACAATTACTTTAGCAGATACAGCAGGCGCAATGCTTCCTGATGAAATAGGAGAGTTTATTAAAAATTTGAAAAATGATATTCCTGAACTTAATAACATTAATTTAGGTGTTTGTCTTTCAAATGCTTTAAATATGGCTAATGCAAACGCTTATTATGCTCTTAAAAATGGAGTTTCTGAAATTAAATGTGCATCAACAGGAAAAGATATAATTCATCTTGAAGAAATTTCTGAACTTATAAGAAATAAAGGAAAAGATATGGATATATCTTCTGATTTAAATATTACTGAACTTAAAAAATCTGTAAAAAGAATTAAATGGATTTTTGAAACTAAAAAAAGTAAAAATTCACCTTTTGAAAACGGCGTAGCTGAAAATGGAAAAGAAGAAATAAATATCTTTGAAGATGACAGCACAGAAGCTATTAACAAAGCTATTTCATACCTTGGCTATGAACTTTCACACGATGACGCTAAAAAGGTTTTAGATGCTGTTAAAAGTATTTCTGACTCAAACAAGAAAAGTCTTACTTACAACGAACTTGACGCTCTTATTGCAACAACAGCTTTACAGGTTCCACCTACTTATGAATTAAAAAGCTATGTAATTAACAGCGGAAATATAATTTCAGCAACTGCTCATATAAAAATTACAAAAAATAACGAACTCCTTGAAGGTATATATATCGGAGATGGCCCTATTGACGCTGCATTCTTGGCTATTGAACAAATTATAGGACATCATTATGAACTTGATGATTTCCAGATTCAAGCTATTACAGAAGGTAGAGAGGCTATGGGGCGTACTATCGTAAGATTACGTGCCGGAGACGGAAGACTTTATTCCGGAAGCGGAATTTCAACAGACATTATAGGCGCAAGTATAAAAGCATATATAAATGCTCTTAACAAAATTGCATACGAAGAAAATTAAGAGGAGGATAATTTATGAACTTATCTTTTTCAATAAAAGGTTGGAACAAATATTCTTTTGAAGAATATATAGATTTAGCAAAAGAAACAGGATTAAACGGTATAGAACTTCATAACGGAAATTATGAAATGCTTTTAAAAACAGCTTTAAGAAGTGACAATATATTAAAAAGTGTACGCAGATTAAGAAATGAAAAAATCAAAATCGCATGTATTGATATATTAGAAGATATTTCTAAAGAAGAAGATTTTGAAAAATGTTATACAGAAACAAAAAATAATATTATTTTAGCAAAAGATATTTCATGTCCGTATATCCGTATCCATGCTTTATCAAATGATGAAGCAGGAATGGAAACAACAAAAAAATTTATTGAAAAAATACTCCCTGTGGCTGAAAAAAATAACATAATAATACTTATAGAAACAGTTGGACTTTTTTGTGACAGCGCAAAATTAAGAGAACTTCTTGAATATTTTGCAAATGATAATTTAGCTGCTCTTTGGGATATGCATCACCCTTACTTCTATAATAATGAAGATGCAGAAACAACTATTAAAAACCTTGGAGCATATGTACGTCATGTTCATATAAAAGACTCTATGGAAACAAACGGAAAACGTGAATATTGTCTTATAGGAGAAGGGGAGCTTCCTGTTGGTGAAATGATGAAAGCTTTATCTTCTGTAAATTACAGTGGGTTTATTACACTTGAATGGGACCCTAAATGGATTCCTGAAATACAAGACCCTGAAATTGTTTTTACACATTTCCAAAACTATATTTCAAAATTTTCAAATCCTTCAAAGAAAAAAGATGCTCTTTATTATAATAAAGCACATACAGGAAAATTTGTTTGGAAAAAAGATCTTCTTATTGAAAAAACATTTTCTGATGTACTTGATAAAATGGTTATGGAATTTCCTGACCAATATGCTTTTAAATATACAACTCTTGATTATACAAGAACTTACAGTGAATTCAGAAATGATGTAAATGACTTTGCAAGAGTTCTTATATCATTAGGTGTAAGACAAGGAAGTCACGTTGCCGTATGGGCTACTAATATCCCACAATGGTTTATAGCTTTCTGGGCTACTACAAAAATAGGTGCTGTACTTGTTTCTATGAATACTGCCTATAAAATTCATGAAGCTGAATACCTTTTAAGACAGTCAGATACACATACTCTTATTATGATTGACGGCTACAGAGACTCAAATTATAAAGAAATTATAAATGAACTTTGTCCAGAATTAAAAACTACAGAAAAAGGTAAACCTCTTCATGCAAAAAGACTTCCATTCTTACGCAACGTTATTACAGTAGGATTTAATCAAGAAGGTTCTCTTTCTTGGGAAGAAGCTATGAAAAGAAAAGACCTTGTTCCTTTGGAAGAAGTAATTCGCCTTGCTGCTTCCGTTGATCCTGGAGATGTATGCAATATGCAATATACATCAGGTACAACAGGATTCCCTAAAGGTGTAATGCTTACTCATTTTAACGTTGTAAATAACGGAAAATGTATTGGTGACAGAATGGATTTATCAACTGCAGACAGAATGATGATTCAAGTTCCTATGTTCCACTGTTTTGGTATGGTACTTTCCATGACAGCTGCAATGACACATGGTACAACTATATGTCCGCTTCCATACTTCTCGCCAAAATCTGCTCTTACATGTATAAATCAGGAACATATAACTTGTTTCCACGGAGTTCCTACAATGTTTATTGCTATGCTCGAACATAAGGACTTCCCTAAAACAGACTTTTCTCTTATGCGTACAGGTATTATGGCCGGAAGCCCTTGTCCTATTGCTATAATGAGAGATGTTGTTAATAAAATGAATATGAAAGAAATTACTATAGTTTACGGTCAGACAGAAGCATCTCCTGGTTGTACAATGAGTTCTGCTGATGACCCACTTGAAGTAAGAGTAGGTACTGTTGGTCGCGCACTTCCTGAAATTGAATGTAAAATAATAAATCCTGAAACCGGTGAAGAAATGCCTGTAGGTGAAACTGGTGAATTTGTAGCAAGAGGTTACAATATTATGAAAGGATATTATAAAATGCCTAAAGCGACTTCTGAAGCAATAGATAAAGACGGTTGGCTTCATACAGGTGATTTGGGCTGTATGACAGAAGAAGGTAACTTCAGAATAACAGGAAGACTCAAAGACATGATAATTCGAGGCGGCGAAAATATTTACCCTAAAGAAATTGAAGAATTTATTTATACTCATAAAAAAGTAAAAGACGTACAGGTAATCGGTGTTCCTGACAAACAGTACGGTGAAGAAATTATGGCTTATATAATTTTAAAAGACGGTGAAGAAATGACAGAAGCTGAAATGAAAGACTATATTCTCGCTCACATGGCTAAACATAAAGTACCAAAATACATTGAATTTACAGATTCTTTCCCTATGAATGTTGCCGGTAAAATCTTAAAATACAAAATGCGAGAAAATGCTATAGAAAAACTTGGACTTAAGAGCGCAAGTGAAATTGAAACAGCATAAAAAATATATAAATTTTTGAATACAATCCCCCAAAAGCTCATATATATTAATGAATATCATTATTTTATGATTTTGGGGGGATTTTTTATGGATAAATTTGATATATATGATGATATCGCAAAAAGAACAAATGGCAGTTTTATGATAGGTGTTGTCGGTCCTGTAAGAACAGGAAAATCAACATTTATAAAAAGATTTATGGACTTAATGGTAATACCTTATATGGAAGATGAAAATCTTGTTGAAATGGCAAAAGATGAACTTCCTCAATCATCATCAGGAAAAACTATTATGACAACTGAGCCTAAATTTGTACCATCAAAAGCAGTTTCTGTAAAACTTTCTGATAATTTAAAATTTAATGCACGTCTTATTGACTGTGTTGGATATATTGTTCCTGGAGCAGAAGGAAACATGGAAGACGATTCAGAAAGAATGGTAAATACACCTTGGTTTAATGAAGCTATTCCTTTTACAAAAGCAGCCGAAATAGGCACAGAAAAGGTAATAAAAGACCATTCAACAATAGGAATTGTTGTTACAACAGACGGAAGTTTTACTGATATTCCTAAAGAAAACTATCAGGAAGCCGAGGATAGAGTTATAAATGAACTTAAAACTTTGGGAAAACCTTTTGTTGTTTTACTTAATTCAGAAAGACCATTTTCTGATGAAGTAAAAACAATTAAATCCGAAATGGAAGAAAGATATGAAGTTCCTGTTATCCCTGTTAACTGCACAAATATGAAAGAAAACGACATACACTGTATATTTGAAAATCTTCTTTATGAATTTCCTGTAAAAGAAATAAATTTCAGTTTTCCAAAATACATAGAATCTCTTGATGATGATCACTGGCTTAAAAAATCTATACTTGATTTAATTAGAAATAACTTTATGGAAAGCAACAAAATTACAGATATTAAAGATAAAATTAATACACTTGAAACAGATGAAGAAACAATTAAAAAAGTATATCTTGGAAACAGTGATTTAGGAAAAGGAAATGTAAACGTTGATTTTTCGGTAAATGATAATCTTTTCTATAAAATTTTAAGTGAAACTATTTCTATGCCTATTGAAAATGATTATGAATTAATTTCTACAATTCGTGATCTTGCAAGAATTAAAAAAGAATATGATAAATTTGAAACAGCTTTATACGACCTTAACAGAAAAGGTTACGGAGTTGTTTCTCCTGAATTTGAAAATATTGTACTTGAAGAACCAAAACTTTATAAACAAGGCTCAAGATATGGTATTAAACTTAAAGCAATGGG
>CALWSX010000151.1 GCA_944384285.1 uncultured Lachnospiraceae bacterium | reverse complement strand
ATATTTTCTCTGTTTAAATTTCTATTTTAGGATTTGTTCTTGATTTTCTGTAAAGTACAAATTTATTACCTATAACCATAACTACTTCCGCATGAATTTTGCCTGCAATATAATTTGCAGCATCTCTTGCTGTAAGCATACAGTTATCAAGAACATTAGCTTTTACAAGCTCCCTTGCGTCAAGAGCCTGTTCAAAATTTCTTAAAATATCCTGAGTTATTCCACCCTTTCCTATATGAAAAATAGTTTCAATAGGATTTGCAAGACCTCTTAAAACAGATCTTTGTTTACTTGTAAGCATATATTTTTTCCTTTCTTACTCCAATTCTTCCTCAAATTCATCAAGCAATTTTTCAAAAACAGAAATTGCAGCTTCAATAGGCTCTTTTTGTGTCATATCAACACCTGCACCTTTTAAAAGGTCTATTGAATATTCACTATTTCCTTTACTTAAGAAATCAAGATATTTTACCACAGCTTCTTCACCTTCTTCAAGTATTTTTTGTGACAAAGCTATAGCACAACTATATCCTGTTGCATACTGATATACATAAAAAGCATTATAGAAATGAGGAATTCTTGCCCATTCAATATCAATTCTATCATCTACAATTATATCCTCACCAAAATATGCAAGATTAAGATCACGATAAATCTTGTTTAAAATATCAACATTTAAAGGCTCGCCCTTTTCAACTTTTTCATGTGTGATTTTTTCAAATTCAGCAAACATTGTCTGGCGGAAAAATGTTCCTCTGAATTGTTCAAGGAAATGATTTATAAGATATTTTTTAAGTTTTTTATCTTCCGCATTTTTAATCATGTGCTGCATTAAAAGAGCCTCGTTTACAGTAGACGCAACTTCAGCAACAAAGATTTTATGACCACTGTATACAAAAGGTTGTTTTTCCCATGTAAAATAGCTATGAAGAGCATGACCCATTTCATGAGCAAGTGTAAATGTTGAATTAATATTATCTTTATGGTTTAAAAGTACATAAGGATGTCCAGGATATGCACCCCAAGAATATGCGCCTCCACGCTTTCCAGGTGTTTCATAAACATCAATCCAGCCGCCTGAAAGTCCAGATTTAAGTGTTTCTATATAGTTTTCACCAAGTGGTTTTAAACCTTCTATTACTTTTTCTTTTGCTTCTTCATATGTTATTTTCATATCTACATCTTTTACAAGAGGTGTATAAAGGTCATACATATGAATTTCATCAAGACCCAAAAGCTTTTTGCGAAGTTTTACATATCTGTGCATAAGGCCAAGATTTTTTCTTACAGCCTCAATAAGGTTGTCATAAACCTTTTCAGGAATATTATCATCAGCAAGAGCCATACTCATAGATGATTTATAATTACGTATTTTTGAATAAAAAACATCTTTTTTTACGCTTTCATAATATGTTGCCGCAATTGTATTTTTCTGTTTTAAATATGTGTCATAAAGAGCATTAAAAGCGTTCTCTCTTAAAACTCTGTCGCTGCTTTCAAGATACATAATATAGTTCCCTTTTGTAAGAGGAAGTTTTTCTCCGTCTTTGTTTAAAATATCAGGGAAAACCATATCCGCATCATTTATCATAGCAAAAATATTATCTGCCGCAGAAGAAATATCGCTTGTTTTTGCCAAAACTCCTTCAACTTCTACTGAAAGAGTATGTGCTTTTTTTCTCATAATAGTATCAAATTCATGAGCATATATTTTTAAGCCTTCTTCTTCATTCATATATGATTTTAAAGTTTCTTCATCAAGTTTTGTGATTTCAGGAACTATAAAAGAAGTCTCTGATGAAAATTTTACTAATATCATATCCGCTTTATCAGCAAGAGTGTGATAGAAAGTATCTCTGCTGTCTATATGGAAACATAAATTTGAATATACATAAAGTTTATCAAGTACTTCGCATAATTCATCATAAAGTTTAAGACATTCTAATAAAGTTTTAGCACTTTCTGTTACCCTGCCTTTAAAATCAGAAAATTTATCTATATCGTTATTAAGTTTATTATAAGTTTCTTCCCATGCTTTATCTGTTTCAAATAAATCTTCTGTTCTCCATTTATATTTTGGATCTATTGTATTTCTGTCCATTTTTAAAAACCTCCTTATTTAAGAAAATTTCTTACATTATCAAATGCTATTTCAGCTCTTACATCAAGAGCTTCTTTTGTGGCAAACCCAATATGAGGAGTTAAAACAGTGTTAGGTGCATCAAAAAGTGGGTGATTTTTTTCTATTGGCGGTTCTGTTTCAAAAACATCTATACCCGCTCCGGCGATCTTGCCCTCTTTAAGAAGTTTTGCAAGAGCTTTATTATCAATTACTTTTCCCCTTGCGGTATTAATTATTACAGCATTTTCTTTCATAAGTAAAAGTTTTTCTTCATTTATTAAGTTTTCTGTTTCTGATGTAAGAGGTACATGCAAAGTTACTATATCACTTTCTTTCATAAGTGTATCAAGAGAAACATAATTTATTTCATCTTCATTATGTTTTGTTCTGTTGTATGCAATAACTTTACATCCAAAAGCTTTTCCTATTTCAATTACTCTTCTTCCTATTTTTCCGGTACCAATAACACCAAGTGTTTTACCAGAAAGCTCTAAGCCTGAAAAATTATTTCTTGTTTCTCCGTTTCTTACTGCTTTATCAAGCTCTGTTATTTTTCTGTAAAGATCAATTATAAGCCCAAATGTAAGTTCACAAACTGCCGTTGTAGAATATCCTGATGCATTTAAAATAGGTATATTATGTTCTTTGCAATATTCTGTATCTATATGGTCAATTCCTGTAAATGCAGTTGATATCATTTTAAGGTTTTTACAATTTGAAAGAACATATCTTGAAAGTGTCTGATTTGCAAGCATAATTATATCAGCGTTTTCAACTCTTTTTAATAAAAGTTCATCATTTGTTTCTTTTGTGTTATAATAAGTAAATGAATGGCCTTCTTTTTTTATAAAATCAGAAAGTTCTAAAAGATAATTTTCATTTATACCAAGTGGTTCAGTTAAAACTATATTCATAAAAAATCACCTCTATTAAGACATTATTATCTTTATATTATACCAAATAAAAGCAACAATTAACAGACAAAAATAAATTTTAGATTAAATCAAAAGAAAGGAGAAAAATATGCCTACAAATAACAATGATAATAAAAACAAAAATGATGTACGTGTACTTCTTAACTTTATAATTATTGCTGTTTTAATAACTTCTGTAATAAATGTTTTTATAGCTTCTGCATCTTTTAGAAAAGCTGAAGAAACCTCCTATACCGATTTTATAAATCTTGTTGAAGAAGGAAAAGTTAAAGAAGTAGTTATAGATGATGAAAAAATAACTTTCACTGTAAAAAATGAAACTTCAAATATAGCAAAAAAATACTATACGGGAAATGTTAATGATGTAAATCTTCCTTCATTTTTATTAGATAATGATGTTAATTATAAAAAAGTAGTTTTACAAAAATCACCTCTTTTAGATTTTGTACTTAGTTGGATTTTCCCATTTATATTCATATTCGGCGCTTTATATCTGTTTATGAAATCCGTAATGAAAAAAATGGGCGGTTCAGGCGGAGTAATGTCTTTTGGAAAAAACACCGCAAAAATATATGCACAAAAAGAAACAGGTGTAACATTTAAAGACGTTGCTGGCCAAGATGAAGCAAAAGAAAGTCTTAACGAAATAGTTGACTTCCTCCACAATTCCGAAAAATATAATAAAATCGGAGCAAAACTTCCAAAAGGAGCACTTCTTGTTGGCCCTCCGGGTACAGGAAAAACACTTCTTGCAAAAGCTGTTGCCGGAGAAGCAAAAGTTCCTTTCTTCTCTCTTTCTGGTTCTGATTTTGTAGAAATGTTTGTTGGTGTAGGTGCTTCCAGAGTAAGAGATTTGTTTAAACAGGCTGTCGCAAATGCACCTTGTATAATATTTATAGATGAAATTGATGCCATTGGGAAAAGCCGAGATTTAAAATCAGGTGGAAATGATGAAAGAGAACAAACTCTTAATCAGCTTCTTTCTGAAATGGACGGGTTTGACTCTTCAAAAGGTGTTGTTATATTAGGTGCTACAAACAGACCGGAAGTACTTGATAAGGCTTTGCTCCGTCCTGGAAGGTTTGACAGAAGAGTAATCGTTGATAAACCTGATTTAAAAGGACGAGAAGACATTTTAAAAGTACACATGGAAAATATAAAACTTTCCGATGATGTTGTGATGAAAAAACTACGTCTTGGGACAAGCGTGCTTGCTGCT